>DATEIF010000299.1:0-7740 GCA_035279205.1 Vineibacter sp. | reverse complement strand
AGGCCGAGCTCGCCAGCCTCGTGCGCCGGCATGGCGTCGAGCTCATCGCCATCGGCAATGGGACCGGCAGCCGCGAAACCGAAAAGCTGGTGGCCGAGATGCTGGCCGACATGCCGGCACCGAAGCCGCTCAAGGTGATCGTGAGCGAAGCCGGCGCGTCGGTCTATTCGGCGTCGGAAACCGCCGCCGCCGAATTCCCGCAGCTTGACGTGTCGCTGCGCGGGGCGGTGTCGATCGGCCGCCGGCTCCAGGACCCGCTGGCCGAGCTGGTGAAGATCGACCCGAAATCGATCGGCGTGGGCCAATACCAGCACGATGTCGACCAGTATCGGCTGGCGCGGTCGCTCGACGCCGTGGTGGAAGACGCGGTGAACGCCGTCGGCGTCGACCTCAACACGGCGTCCGCCTCGCTGTTGGCCCGCGTGTCGGGTCTCGGCGCGTCGCTGGCCGAGGCCATCGTGGCGCACCGCGACGCCAACGGACCATTCTCCACCCGGAAAGAGCTGCTCAAGGTCACACGGCTGGGGCCTCGCACCTTCGAGCAATGCGCGGGCTTCCTGCGCATACCCAACGGCGCCGAGCCGCTGGATGCGTCGGCCGTCCATCCCGAAGCCTATGGCGTCGCCAAGAAGATCGTCGCCGCCTGCGGGCGCGACGTGCGGGCGCTGATGGGCGACAGCGCCGCGCTGAAGGCGCTCGATCCGCGCGTTTTCGCCGACGAGCGCTTCGGCCTGCCGACGGTGCGCGACATCATCGCGGAACTGGACAAACCGGGCCGCGATCCGCGGCCAAGCTTCAAGACGGCGACCTTCGCCGACGGTATCGACGACATCAAGGACCTGAAGCCGGGCATGATACTGGAAGGCACGGTCACGAACGTGGCGGCCTTCGGAGCGTTCGTCGATATCGGCGTGCACCAGGACGGCCTTGTCCATGTCTCGCAATTGGCCGACCGGTTCGTCAAGGATGCGCACGACGTGGTGAAGGCGGGCGACGTCGTGAAGGTGCGCGTCGTCGATGTCGATATCGCCCGCAAGCGCATCGGCCTGTCGATGCGGCAGGATGCCAGCCGCAGCACCGCCAGACCCGAGCAGCGCAACGACAAAAGGCAGCAGAGCGCGCCACGATACGAGCCTGCCCGATCGAACAAGCCCCCGTCACAAGGCGCTTTGGGTGCAGCGCTCGCCGAGGCGCTGAAGAAGCGTTAACGGCGGGAGTGCATCAAACCCCTCTCCGCCCGCGCAGCGGGAGGAGAGGGGCTTTCAGGGTGCGCGCCGCAAACGTCAGAAGGCGCGGCTGAAGTAGGACTGCAGCGGCGCCACGTCGAGCGCATCGGCCTTCATGGCGGCGATGCCCTCGACAGCGGCACGCGCCCCGGCGGCCGTGGTGTAGTACGGAATGCGGTTCATCAACGCCGTGCGCCGCAAGGTGAAGGAGTCGGCGGTCGACTGGGCGCCCTCGGACGTGTTGATCACCAGCTGCACGCCACCGTCCTTCATCAGGTCAACGATGTGCGGCCGTCCCTCCAGAACCTTGTTGATGCGCGTGGTCTCGACGCCTTCCTTGCCGAGATGGGCGGCCGTGCCGCCGGTAGCCACGATGCGGAAGCCGAGCTCCTGCAGCTTGCGGGCGGCAGCGACGATGCCGGCTTTGTCGCGATCGCGCACCGAGATGAACACGGTGCCCTCGGTCGGCACCTTGGTGCCGCCGCCGAGCTGCGACTTGGCGAACGCGCGGCCGAAGTCGCGGTCGATGCCCATCACCTCGCCGGTGGAGCGCATCTCCGGTCCCAGCATCACGTCGACGCCGGGGAAGCGCGCGAAGGGGAACACCGCTTCCTTCACCGCGATGTGGCCGCCCTTCATCACCGGATCGAGGTCGAGGTCACCCAGCCGCTCGCCGGCCATCAGGCGGGCGGCGAACTTCGCGATCGGCAGGCCCTTGGCCTTGGCCACGAACGGCACCGTGCGACTGGCGCGCGGGTTGACTTCCAGGATGTAGACGACGCCGTCCTTGACGGCGTACTGCACGTTCATCAGGCCGCAGACCTTGAGCGCCTTGGCCAGCGACACCGTCTGGCGCTCGATGTCCTCGACCACCGCCTGCGGCAGCGAGTACGGCGGCAGCGAGCAGGCCGAGTCGCCGGAATGCACGCCGGCCTCCTCGATATGCTCCATGATGCCGGCCACGAAGACGTTGCCCTCGGCGTCGGCCAGCGCATCGACGTCGACCTCGATGGCATCGCGCAGGTAGCGGTCGAACAGCAGCGGGTTCTTGCCCAGTACCGTGTTGATCTGGCCGGTCTTGTCGTTGGGGTAGCGGATCTTGACGTCCGGCGGCACCACTTCCGGCAGCACGCCGAACAGGTAGTCGTTGAGCCCGGTCTCGTCGCGGATGATGGCCATGGCGCGGCCGCCCAGCACGTACGACGGGCGCACGACCAGCGGCAGGCCGACCTCGGCCGCCACCAGCCGCGCCTGCTCGATCGAATAGGCGATGCCGTTCTGCGGCTGCTTGAGGTTCAACCGATCCAGCAGGCGCTTGAAGCGGTCGCGGTCCTCGGCCAGGTCGATGGCGTCGGGCGTGGTGCCCAGGATCGGGATGCCGGCCGCCTCCAGCGGCTTGGCCAGCTTCAGTGGCGTCTGGCCGCCGAACTGCACGATCAGGCCCAGCAGCTCGCCCCGGCTCTGCTCCTTGCGCACCAGCTCGATGACGTCCTCGGCGGTCAGCGGCTCGAAGTACAGCCGGTCGCTGGTGTCATAATCGGTCGACACCGTCTCCGGGTTGCAGTTGACCATGATGGTCTCGAAGCCGGCGTCGCGCAGCGCGTAGGCGGCGTGCACGCAGCAATAGTCGAACTCGATGCCCTGCCCGATGCGGTTGGGACCGCCGCCCAGGATGATGATCTTCTTGCGCTCGCTGGGTTCGGCCTCGCATTCGGCCGGCTGCACGCCGTCGCCCTCGTAGCAGGAATAGAGATAGGGCGTGCGCGACGCAAACTCGGCGGCGCAGGTATCGATACGCTTGTAGACCGGACGCACGTCGAGCGTCAGGCGCAGTTGGGCGACATCGGCTTCGGTCGACTTGCCGAGCTCGGCCAGGCGCGCGTCCGAGAAGCCCATCTTCTTCAGCTTCAGCAGGTGCGCGCGATCCTCAGGCACGCCGCCGGCACGGACCGCGTCCTCGACGTCGACGATCTCCTTGATCTGGCGCAGGAACCACGGCTCGTACTTGCAGGCCTGCGCCACCTCCTCGACCGACAGGCCGTGGCGGAAGGCCTGCGCGATGGTGAGCACGCGGTCCGGCGTCGGCCGCGCCAGCGCCGCGATCAGTGCCGCCTTGTCCGGCGCGTCCTTGATCTCGATCTCGTTGAGGCCGGTGAGGCCGGTCTCCATCGAGCGCAGCGCCTTCTGCAGCGACTCCTGGAAGTTGCGGCCGATCGACATCGCCTCGCCGACGCTCTTCATCGACGTCGTCAGCGACGGCTCGGCGCCGGGGAATTTCTCGAACGCGAAGCGCGGAATTTTAGTGACGACGTAATCGATGGTGGGCTCGAACGAAGCTGGCGTCACGCCGGTGATGTCGTTGGCGAGCTCATCGAGCGTGTAGCCCACGGCCAGGCGCGCGGCGACCTTGGCGATCGGGAAGCCGGTGGCCTTGGAGGCCAGCGCCGAGCTGCGCGACACGCGCGGGTTCATCTCGATGACGACCATGCGGCCATCGCGCGGATTGACCGCGAACTGCACGTTCGATCCGCCGGTATCGACCCCGATCTCGCGCAGCACCGCGATCGAGGCGTTGCGCATGATCTGGTATTCCTTGTCGGTGAGCGTCAGCGCCGGCGCCACCGTGATCGAATCGCCGGTGTGCACGCCCATCGGATCGACGTTCTCGATCGAGCAGATGATGATGCAGTTGTCGTGCCTGTCGCGCACGACCTCCATCTCGTATTCCTTCCAGCCCAGCACCGACTCCTCGACCAGCACTTCGGTGGTCGGCGAGGCCTCCAGGCCGCTCTGCACGATGTCGAAATATTCGTCGCGGTTGTAGGCGATGCCGCCGCCGGTGCCGCCCAGCGTAAAGGACGGCCGGATGATGGCCGGCAGGCCGACGAACTCCACGGCCTTCACCGCATCCTCGCGATTGTGCACGATGTGGCTGCGCGGTGATTCGAGCCCGATGCGGGTCATGGCGTCGCGGAACAGCAGCCGGTCCTCGGCCTTGTCGATCGCCTCGGCATTGGCGCCGATCAGCTCGGCGCCCAGCGCCTTGAGCCGGCCGTCGCGATGCAGCGCCATCGCCGTGTTCAGCGCCGTCTGGCCGCCCATGGTGGGCAGGACCGCGTCGGGCCGCTCCTTCTCGATGATCTTGGCCACCATGTCGGGCGTGATCGGCTCGATGTAGGTGGCGTCGGCCAGGCCGGGATCGGTCATGATCGTGGCCGGGTTGGAGTTCACCAGGATCACCCGGTAGCCCTCGGCCTTCAGCGCCTTGCACGCCTGCACGCCGGAGTAGTCGAACTCGCAGGCCTGGCCGATCACGATCGGCCCGGCGCCGATGACGAGGATGCTCTTGATGTCGGTGCGTTTGGGCATCGGCAGCCCCTCACTTGGTCTTCTTGTGGGCCGCGATCATGTCGACGAAACGATCGAACAGATAATGGCTGTCGGTCGGTCCGGGTGACGCTTCCGGGTGGTACTGAACGGAGAATGCCGGCTTGTCGGTGAGCCGCAGGCCCTCGTTGCTGCCGTCGAACAGCGAGACGTGCGTGACCTCGACATTCTTGGGCAGCGACTCGGGCATCACGACAAAGCCGTGGTTCTGGCTGGTGATCTCGACCTTGCCGGTGGTCAGGTCCTTGACCGGCTGGTTGGCGCCGCGATGGCCGCGCGCCATCTTGGTGGTCTTGCCGCCCACCGCCAGCGCCAGCATCTGGTGGCCCAGGCAGATGCCGAACAGCGGCACGCCCGAGTTCAACACGCCCTGGATCGCCGGCACGGCGTATTCACCGGTGGCGGCCGGATCGCCGGGACCGTTGGACAGGAACACCCCGTCGGGCTTGTGGCGCAGGATATCTTCCGCCGTTGCCGTCGCCGGGACCACGGTCACCTTGCAGCCAGCATTGGCAAGGCAACGCAGGATGTTGCGCTTGGCGCCGTAGTCGACGGCAACCACGTGGTAGGTGGGCGACGTCTGCTTGCCGTAGCCTTTGCCCAACGCCCACACCGACTCGTCCCAGCCATAGGTCTGACGGGTCGAGACCTCAAGCGCGAGATCCATGCCCTCCAGGCCAGGCCAGTCGCCCGCCTTCCAGACCAGTGCCGGGATGTCGAACTTGCCGTCCGGCGCATGCACCACGATGCCGTTGGGTGCGCCCCCGTCACGGATGCGGCGGGTGACCTGGCGCGTATCGACGCCGCACACCCCCGGCAGATTGTGCGACTTCAGCCAGGCATCGAGCGGGCGCGCGGCGCGCCAGTTGGCGGGCTCGGTGATGTCCTGGCGCAGCACCACGGCACGCGCCGCCGGCGTCAGGGTCTCGATGTCCTCGTCGTTGGTGCCGGTGTTGCCGATATGGGGGAAGGTGAAGGTGATGATCTGCCCGGCGTAGGAGGGATCAGTGATGATCTCCTGGTAGCCGGTCATCGACGTGTTGAAGCAGACCTCGCCCACCGCCGTGCCCGGCGCGCCCACGCCGCGGCCCCAGAACACGGCTCCGTCGGCCAGCACCAGGGCTGCGGTCGCCCCGGCTGGTTGTTCGGGCACAGCCCGAGTCCCGGCGCCCGGAGCGGCACCGGTCGAAGGAGGAGTGGTCATGATGCGGATCCGATCGTGCAGACGCGCACCGACCCGCGGGCCGGCGGCGCGAAACCCGGCGCTTTGTAATGTTCGGCCGGCGCCGCGTCAACCCCGGCCGGTTGTTAAAAACACAAGTTATTTCAATAGGTTATTTTCGTTGCTCCGGACTGGCCACAGGACTATGGTGCGCCCCTTCAACCTCCCGTCGAGGCAATCATGTTGCGCGAGAAGCTCAACGCAGCGCTGAAGGACGCCATGCGCGCCAAGGATATGGCGGCGGTATCGACCGTGCGGCTGATCCTGGCCAAGCTGAAGGACCAGGACATCGAGGCGCGCGGCAAGGGCAACCAGATCGGCATTTCCGATGCCGATGTGCTGGTGATGTTCGGCGGCATGATCAAGCAGCGCAACGAGAGCATTGCCGCCTACACGCAGGGCGGCCGCCAGGACCTCGCCGACAAGGAGCAGGCCGAGATCGACGTCATCCGCCGCTTCATGCCCCAGCAGCTCGATGCCGCCGGTGTCGAGGAAGCCGTGCGCAAGGGCATCGAGGCGACCGGCGCCACCAGCGTCAAGCAGATGGGCCCGCTGATGGCCTGGCTGAAGGCCAACTACGCCGGCCAGATGGACTTCTCCCAGGTCGCCAGCACGGTGAAGAAGGCGCTGGGTGGGTGAACGGTGGCAGGTTGGTGTATAATGCAGCAATCCACTAACGAGAACCGGCATGCCACGCGTTGCCCGACGAGCTTCTCAGAAATCCGGCGATGATAAATACGCCGAGTTGCTTGGTCGCACGCAGCTCAGTGCATCCGAACTGGAGCGGAGATGGGTGGAGAGTGGCCTGGAGCGGGATGCCTGGCTTGATCTCGAACTCGCCCGGATCACTGATCTTGAAGCCGCGATTGCCGAAGCCGACGCTGGAAAGTTTGCCTCCGACGAGGAAGTCGAAGCGATGTTCGCTCGATGGCGACGGTAAAATGGATCGAGGGAGCCGCTGCCAGTCTCAACGCCGAGTTGGCTCTGATTGAGAAGGAAAACCCAGCTGCCGCCGTCTCGCTTTCTCATCGAATTCGCCGAGCGGCTGATTCCCTGGCCGATTTTCCGTTGATGGGCCGCCGCGGGCTATTGCCTGGGACCCGCGAATTGATTGTGACAGGCTACATCGTTCAGTACCGCGTCGTGGGACGACGGGTCGAAATTCTTCGTGTTTGGCACGGTCGGCGGCGTCCGCCGATCTGATCAGACCAGGATGCCTTGAAATTTCGTAATGTTATTCGCCAAATCCTCAGGCTCCGCTGTCGACCGAAGACTCTTTGAAGCCCTAACATCGCGCATGGCGTTCCCGCCCAATTTTCTCGACGAACTGCGCAACCGCATCACGCTGTCGGAGCTGATCGGGCGGCGGGTGGCGCTGCGGCGCAAGGGGCGGGAATACGCAGGGCTGTGCCCGTTTCATAACGAGAAGACGCCGTCGTTCTGGGTCAACGACCAGAAGAATTTCTTCCATTGCTTCGGCTGCGGCGCCCATGGCGATGCCATCGGCTTCACCATGC
The DNA here is from genome assembly GCA_035279205.1 of Vineibacter sp. GTDB lineage: Bacteria > Pseudomonadota > Alphaproteobacteria > Reyranellales > Reyranellaceae > Vineibacter. Next base: position 388 of record DATEIF010000299.1, on the reverse strand, counting down.
GCGTCGAGAACCTGTCGTTCCCCGAAGCGGTCGAGCGGCTGGCCGGCGAAGCCGGACTCGCCGTTCCCGAAACGACGCCGCAGGAGCGCGAGCGGGCCAAGGCCGCCGCCACCCTGCACCAGGTGACCGAAGCAGCCGCGCAGTGGTTCGAGCAGCAATTGCGCATGCCCAGCGGCAAGAACGGCCTCGACTACCTGCGCGGCCGCGGGCTGGACGACGACACCATCGCCCGCTTTCGGCTGGGCTTCGCGCCGGACAACCGCGAGGCGCTGCAGGCCGCCCTGCGCCGCACCGGCGCCACCGACCGCCAGCTGGTCGATGTCGGGCTGGTGATCCAGCCCGACGAGGGCGGCCGGGCGCCCTATGACCGCTTCCGCGGCCGGGTCAT
>DATEIF010000298.1:0-33729 GCA_035279205.1 Vineibacter sp. | reverse complement strand
TGGCGAGCCGCGGGCAGCGCTGGCGCGCGGCGGCTTCGGCGTGTTCCGGCGGCCGCCGCGCAAGCCGCTGATCGCGGCTGTCGAAGGCTATGCCATCGGCGGCGGCTTCGAGCTGTGCCTGGCGTGCGACCTGATCGTCGCGTCGCGTGATGCGACATTCGGCCTGCCCGAGGTCCGTCACAACGTCGTGGCGCTGGGTGGCGGACTCTTCCGGTTGCCGCGGCGCATGCCCTACCACGTGGCCATGGAGCTGGCGTTGACCGGCGCCTTCAAGGATGCCGACAGCATGCATCGCTTGGGTGTCGTCAACCGCGTCGTGGCACCGGGCACGGCGCGTGACGAAGCCGTGCGCTGGGCCGAAACCTTGCTGGTCAACGGTCCCACCGGCCTTGCTGCGGCCAAGGAGATCATTTTCAACGCCGCCAACTGGACGGAGGCGGAAGCCTGGCGCGAGCAGGGCACGATCGCGCAGGTGGCGCTCCAGTCGGAGGATCGTGCCGAAGGCCTGCGTGCCTTTGCCGAAAAGCGAAAGCCGGTGTGGACAGGTCGCTGAGTGATTGCCGGACAAACAATATGTTGTAGTTTGCCGGCCCGACGCACCTTGAGCCAATCATGGACCGGTCCCCCGCACTGGAAGCAACCAAGCGTCCGCGCCGGACGCAGGCCGAGCGGCGCGCCATCGCCGAGCGCGAGCTCCTGGCCGCCGCGGTGCGGCTTGTTGCCGAACGCGGGCTGGCGCGCCTGACATTGGCCGATATCGGCGAAGCGGCCGGCTACAGCCGGGCACTGCCCGCGGTCTATTTCCGCGACAAGGCCGGCCTGATCCGCGCCCTGTGGGAGCATGTCTCCGGTCTCTTTCAGCGCAAGATGCAGCGGGCTGACAGGCGCGAGCGCGGACTGGATGCGGTCCTCGGCTTCATCGACGTCTATCTCACACGATCCGACGAGGACCCCGTCGTTTTTCGTGCCGCACAGGTGCTGCTGATCGAGGCCTTCAACGCGGCGCCGGAAATCCGCGAAAGCGCCGCCCAGCACAACCGCGATGTTGAGCACTACCTGCGCAAGCAGATCCGCATCGGCATCGAGCAGGGCGAGATTCATCGCGACGTCGATGCCGCGGCGCAGGCCATTTTGATCATCGCGGCGGCCCGCGGTGCCATCTCGCACTGGATCCTCGACCCCACCGTCAGCCTTTCGGCCTTGCGTCGCGAAATGCTCGCCGCGCTCAAGCGGAATCTGGCAGCCTGAACCGCTATGTAGACAGATCAGAGGATGGAGGATGCCGGTGGCCCGGCGGTGCGCGTTCGCCCAGATATTGGCGTAACGCTGCAGATACGCGACCCTATGACAGCCTGTCGGTCCCCTGGGGGATCCCGGTGCCGGCCGGTGCAGGTCGCAATTGCACCGGCCGGCGGGAGGATGCGTCCGTATATAACTAAACGAACGACATGTTTGTAATCCAAACAACGCACTGTGTCAATGTTGTGACACGCTGTGATAATCCCGTGTGGATCTATCACATTAAGTAGTACGCAGCCCCCGTTCGGCCACGACAGGCGGTATGATCATAGGCGTTTTTGCTTGTTTCAGGGCTTGGCGTAGCGGGCCCGTGCCGCGGTTTCCAGTGCAGCGCAGGTGAGGGAATCGAGGTCGAACAGCTCGGCCAGCAGATCCAGCACGCCGATCTCGGTGTCGCGCACCTGGCCTTCCGAGGCGATCAGATCACAGGCTAAGGCGTAGGCCGTCTCGCCGAACCGCCGTGGCACGGTTTTGCGGATGAAGGCGGCGACTTTGTCTATGCCGCCGTCCTCGGTCAGCGTGCTGGCGCAGGTTTCCGTGACCTTGGGCAGGCGGTCGATCTTGAAGCCGCGAAACACCGGCAAATGCTCGACCAGGTCGCGCAAGGTGTCGATTTCCGTCGCCGAGAAGTCGCGATCGGCCGCAGACGCCAACACCATGGTCCAGATCAGGCCGTCCTGCAGTGCCGACATGCTCACTCCCTTCGGATCGCAACGCCTGAGCACCTGTGCCCGGCATGGCCCTGCCGGTCAAGCCGGCTCGGCGGCTCGACGCACGGGAACACGGCCACTAAGGTGGCCGCATCACCGATCTCGGGCCTTGCCCGCAGCGGAAGCGGGCCGTTCGTGCAAGTCCTCCTCACCGTCGCCTTTCCTCTCTTCGGCCTGATCGGGACGGGCTGGATCGCCGGTCGCCTGCGCCTGCTGGGAGCGCACGGCACGACCGCGCTCAATGCGTTCGTCGGCTGGTTCGCGTTGCCGGCCATGCTGTTTGCGGCGCTGGCCAAGGTCAGCATCGGCGATGTGCTCAACGGCCCGTTCGTCATTGTCTTCGGTGGTAGCATGCTGCTGACCTACGCGGCCGGCATGGTGGTGGCGCGCCTGCTGTCGGGCGCACGACTGGCGCACATGAGCCTGTTCGGCCTGTCCGCGTCGTTCGGCAATGTCGGCTATATGGGCATACCACTCTGCATCACGGCCTTCGGGCAGGAGGGTGCGCTGCCGGGAACGCTGGCGACCATCCTCAGTGCGGCCGGCCTTCTCACGTTCGGCCTCATTCTGGTGGAGATCGATATCCAGAGCGGGCGCGGCACGCGGGCGGTGCGCGGTCGCGTCCTGAAGGCCGTGGTACGCAGCCCGATCGTTCAGGCCGTGACCTTGGGTATCCTGGTCAGTGCGCTGCGCATTGCGGTGCCGGAGCCGGTGTTGCGCTTCCTCGACCTGCTGGGCTCGGCGGCGGCGCCCTGTGCCTTGTTCGCCATCGGCCTTTTCCTCTCGGACAAAGGCCTGGGCTCGGCCCGGCTCGAGGTGACGCTGGCAAGTATCGGCAAGTTGCTGCTGCAGCCGTTGCTTGCCGTTGCACTGCTGCCGTGGTTCCTCGACCTCGACACGATGTGGGGCAAGGCCGCTGTGCTGTGCGCTGCGTTGCCGGCCGCGGCCAACGCGTTCGTTCTGGCCAAGGAATACGAGACCTTCGTCGAGGGCGCGTCGGGCACGATCCTTCTCTCCACGGCTGCATCCGTGGCGACGGTGTCGGCACTGCTGGTGCTGTTGCGCGTCGGGTGATCGCGCCAGAATCCTTATCAAACAAAGGATTTGCTGCCGACTCGCTGTGAGCGTCATACTCGCAGGCGCGGTCGTGCGCCGCGGGCTTCGCTTGAGGAGTGGGAGATGCTCAAAGAATTCAAAGAATTTGCAATGAAAGGTAACGTCCTTGATCTTGCGATCGGCGTGATCATCGGTGCGGCCTTCGGCAAGATCATTGAATCGTTCGTGGGCGATATCATCATGCCGATCATCGGCATGTTCGGGACGGTCGATTTCTCCAATCTCTATGCCGTGCTCAAGGGCAGCGTGCCATCAGGCGCATCGCTGGCCGATGCCAAGAAGGCGGGCGTCGTGCTCGGCTACGGCAACTTCATCACCATCGCCATCAACTTCCTGATCATTGCGTTTGCGCTGTTCATGGTGGTCAAGGCGGTCAATCGCATGAAGCGCCAGGAAGAAGCCGCGCCAGCCGCGCCGCCGGCGCCGACACGCGACCAGGAACTGCTGGGCGAGATCCGCGATCTGTTGAAGAAGTAGCGATCTTCCACTCTCCCGCTCGCGGGAGAGTGGCTCATGCACGCCGACCCACTGTTTCCAGAAAGGTGCGGGTCTCGCGCACGGCGTCGGCCAGACCGAGGCGCTGGATCGATACACCGGGCGGAAAGGCCGTCATCAGTCGTGACGGCAGCCGATTGTCCAGCATCACGAACACGCCGTGGTCGTCGGCGCGCCGCACCAGGCGGCCGAACGCCTGCTTCAAGCGGAAGCGCGTCAGCATGTCGTCGTAGGCGTTGGGCGGGTGGCCCTCGGCGCGATAGGCGAGCTTGCGGGCGCGGTGGAGGATGTCGGGCCGCGGCCAGGGCACGCGATCGAACACGATCAGCCGCAGCGAGCGGCCCGGCACGTCGACGCCGTCGCGCACCGCGTCGGTGCCCAGCAGGCAGGAGCGTTCCTCGGCGCGAAAGATGTCGACCAGGGTCGCCGCATCCATGCCGCCGACATGCTGGGCATGCAGCGTGATGCCGTTTTCCTCCAGCGGCGCCACGATGCGATCGTGCACGGCGCGCAGGCGGCCGATGGCGGTGAACAGGCCCAGCCCGCCGCCGTCGGCGGCCAGGAACAGCTCGCGATAGGCGGCTGAGACCTGCTCCAGCGAGTCGCGGCCGACGTCGCGCACGACCAGCACCCGGGTCTGGGCCGCATAGTCGAAAGGCGAAGCGACGGCGGCGCGGATCGCCGGTGCCGACAGATGCCGCGCCCCGGTGCGCGCCTCGGCCACCTGCCAGTCGGCGGCCTCCTCGGTGGCGACGCCGATCACCGGCGACGGCGGCGGATCGTTGGCGCCGCTCCAGTCGCGCAGGGTCGCCGAGGTCACGACGACGCCGTGCGCCGGCTTCACGACCGCTTCGGTGAACGGCTCCATGGGATCGAGATAATGTCGGTACATACCGACATCGATCTCGCGGCGCTCGATGCGCGCGATGGCGAACCAGTCGACGAAAGCTTCGCGTGTCGTGTCGGCCTCCAGCTCGCGCAGCATGGCGATCCAGGCGCGCACCTGCAGCTCGCAGCGATGGAGCAGCGAGCGCGACACGCCCTCGATGCGGTTGCGGGTCGCCGTATCGAGCTCGGCCGCCTCGTCGTCGAGCTTGGCGCGCAACGCCTGGCGCAGGGCCGACGCCGGCCGCAGGATGCGTTCCAGCGCTTCGGCGAAGGCGTGCGCCGCATCGATCAGGCCCGGCGCGGGTGGGCGCACGTCGCACTCGACGCCATAGGCGCTTTCATCGGCCGTGGCGCGGGCCAGCACCTGCAATCGCACCAGGGCCAGGAATTCCTCGGCCGCCCCCAGCACCGTGCCGTCGGCCAGCCGTGTCTGCCAGTTGGCGGCCGGCAACTCACGGGCTCCCGCCAGCAGCGCGCGCAGCGAGCCGGCGATCGTTGCATCGTTCTCGGCCAGCTCGCCGACCCGGCGCTCCAGGCCGCGCGCCCGGCTGCCGCGCCGTCCTTCGGCGCCCAGCAGCCAGCGCCGCAGGTCGGAGGTCTCGATCCCGGTGAGGTGCGCGGCAAAGGCACCGTCGGCGGCATCGAACAGGTGATGGCCTTCGTCGAACACGTAGCGGCTGGGCCGCGCGTTGTCGTCCAGCCCGCCCATCGCCGCCTGCATCATCACCAGCGCGTGGTTGGCGACGACGATGTCGGCGTGCCGCGCGCGGCGGATGGTGCGCTCGACGAAGCAGCGCCGGTAATGCTCGCAACCGGCATAGATGCATTCGCCACGGTGATCGGCCAGCCGCATCAGTCGGCTGCGGCCGATCAAGGCACCCAGCCAGGCCGGCAAATCGCCGCCCACCATGTCGCCATCGCGCGTGGCGGCGATCCAGCGTGCCAGCAGGCCCAGGCCGACGGCATTGGCGGGGTTGCCGATGGCGCGCTGTGCCGCCTCTTCGAAATTCAGCAGGCAGAGATAATTTTCGCGTCCCTTGCGGACCACGACCTTGGCGCGTTTGTCGATGCGATCGGGATGCAGGCGGTCCAGCTCGCCGTCGATCTGGCGCTGCAGGTTGCGGGTGAACGTCGCGATCCACACCGGTGCGCCGTTCTTCTCGGCCCACAGCGAGGCAGGAGCGACATAACCCAGGGTCTTGCCGACACCGGTGCCGGCCTCGGCCAGCACGACATGCGGCTCGCCCTCGCGTTCGCGCGGCCGGAAAGCGAACGACACCGCCGAGGCATAGTCGCTTTGCGTCGGCCGTGGCTCTGCCGGCGGGCCACCGCGCATCAGCAGTTCCGCCAGCCGAGCCCGTGCCTCCGGCGGCTCCACCGGGTGCGACGAGGGCGGCGTGGCCGGCGGCTCGTCTTCCCAGACCGGCAACCGCTTCCAGGCGTCAAGCCCGGCGAGCCCGCGGGGGCGTGGCGTGTCGATGGCGATGCCGAGCGCCCCCAGGACCTGCGCACCCCACGCCCAGCCGCCATGATGCATGGCCAGCGCCAGCGCCTGGGTTTCCGGCGGTTCGCGATGGGCACGGTCGGCGATCTCGTCGAGCAGGGTGCCGGCGATCGCGATCAGGGTGCGCGCCTCGGCTTCGGTGTTGGCCGGAACGGGCAGATCCAGCGCGTCGGCCAGACCGCGCACGGTGGGCAGGCTGAACGTCGCCGGCCGCACGAAGGCAAACAGCTCCAGCACGTCGCGCGCCGGAAAGGTCTCCAGACCTAGTCGGCGTGCCGTCGCCGGCAGGTGACAGACGATCGGCAGTTCCAATGCCACCCGGGCCCGCGCCGCATCGAGGCTCAGCATGTCGACGGCACCGTCCCAGCCCGCCCAGGCGGCGGCGCGCGCGGTCACGACCAATGCCGCAGACTGGCTGGGGGTGCCACCGATTGGCGGCAGGCTCTGGGTCATGGCGCGGACATAGCACACTCAAACCTTTCCTCTGGAGGGTGAAGGCGAGGGACCGGCCTTTTATTTGACAGAATTGTTTCATATATCATTACGGTTCCGCGAAGGAAAAGTGACAGGGCCCGCACACGTGGTCACCGACCGCGCCGATGCTGATTTTCACAGCTCTTCACGCATCCAGACCATCCTGAGCGTGCTGCTCCTCGTCGCGCAGGTCTTGTGCGTCGGATGGATGGCGCACCTCGTCCTGCGGGATGAAAGCGGCGCGGCCCAACAAATCTACGTCTTTCTGGTTTTCGGCCTGCTGGCGCTGCTGACCTACGGCTTCACGCGCCGGCCCGTCTTCAGCCTGGGGTTGGTCGCGCTGCTGATCATCGCGATCCATGCGTTGTCGACCGCCAAGTTCGAATATCTGCGCGCACCCATGCTGATCGAGGATGTCTCGCTGCTGCTGCGGCCCGAGATCAGCGAGTTGCTGCTGCACGGTTACCCGCAGCTCTCGTGGATCTTCGTGGGTGGCCTGGTCGCTTTTGTTACGTACTGGATCGCGGTGATCAGGCTCGAGGCGCCACGCCCGGCCCGGCGCCGGCGATGGATGTCCGCAGGCGCGATCGTCGCGGCGCTGGCGGGACTCGGCGTCGTGATCCCGGGGCCGGGGCCGCTCGCCGTTGTGACGGCGGAGGACGCCGACCCGTCGACGGCGAACAGCGACTGGGACCTGATCAGCCGCTTTTTCGCATCATCCATGCATACCGGCCTCAAGCGCCCGGTCTTTGCCGCGCCGTTGGCGCCGTGGCTGGCGACCGGCACGGCGGCATCGCCGGTTGTCTCCGTCGGCCGGCCCGATATCGTGGTGGTCCTCGAGGAGTCGACCTTCGCGCCGCAGACCGTGCTGCCGTTCTGCACGCCGGCACTGTGCGAGCGGCCGATGCTGATAGGATCAGCCAACAGCGCCGCCGTCGGTCCGCTGCGCGTGCACGTGGTGGGCGGCCTCACGTGGCTATCCGAGTTCGCGCTGCTCACCGGCCTGCCGCATTCGATGTTTGGCCAGGCCGGGCAGTTCGCGCCGGCCAAGGTCCTGCCGCGCGTGAAGTACACACTGCCGCGGTGGCTCAAGACGCTGGGCTACCGAACGGTCGTGGTCTACCCGGTCGACAAGCACGCCTATGGCGGCGCGGTGTCCTACCCGATGTACGGCTTTGACCAGGTGCTGCCGCATCCGCTGATCACCAGCGGCCAGCGCGAGGGCTACTGGGACCTGTCGGATCGCGAGCTGCTCGACTATGTCCAGCAGGTGATCGCCGAGGAAGACGCCAAGCCCGACCGCGAGCCGCTGTTCATCTTCGTGCTGACCCTGCAGCAGCATGGCCCGCACGCATCGGCGCTGAACGGCCAGCCGCCGCGCGATGACCGGTCGACGTTCCCCACTATCGACGCCGACCTCAACGCCAAGCTGAACGACTACCTGACCCGGCTCGACTGGTCCAACGATGCCGTACGCGACTTCGATGCGGCGCTGGCCCGGCGCCGGCAGCCCTACGTGCTGGCCCATTTCGGCGATCACCAGCCGTCGTTCGAGGGTTTGCTGCGAGCCGTGCCCAAACGTCCACAGCGCGGATCCGTGCCGGCCGACTTCGTCACCTACTTCAATATCCAGGCGGGCGGCGGACTGCCGCGCGGTGGCTATCGTTTGTCGGCAGCCTACCCCGTGCTCGACATCGCGTTGCTGGGTGGCCTGATCATCGATGTCGCCGGCCTCCCCAAGAACCCGTACTTCGCCGCGAACATCCGCCTGCGCGAGCGATGCGAGGGCCTGTTCATCGAATGCGCCGACAAGGAAACCCTGTCGGCGTATCAGCAGTACATTTTCGACGAGCTGGGCGCCGTCGCGTTCTGATCGCCGGCGTCAGCGCTTTTCGCTGTCGAGATCGGCCATCTGTGCGGCGCTATAGCACGTGCCGGCCGCGCTACTTGGTGCCGCTGCGGCCGTTCGTCGGCTTCGTGATGGCGCAAGTCGCCGACGGACATTGACGCACTGCAGCACGGCTCGTAATTTGCCCTGTTCCGCGCCGGGAGCGCGGTATTTGCGGGACTTCCGAGAGCAGCGGACATCATGAGCACGGAGCGACAACTGGCGGAGCAGGCACGCGCCTGGCCTTTCGAGGAGGCGCGGAAGATCATCGCGCGGCTCGGTGGGGCAGACGTGTCGAAAACGCCGGCCAAGGGCTACGTGCTGTTCGAGACCGGCTACGGCCCCTCGGGCCTGCCGCATATCGGCACCTTCGGCGAGGTCGTGCGCACCACCATGGTGCGCCAGGCCTTCCGCCGCCTGTCCGATATCCCGACGCGGCTGTTCTGCTTCTCCGACGACATGGACGGGCTGCGCAAGGTGCCTGACAACGTACCGAACAAGGAGATGTTGGCCGCCAACCTGGGCAAGCCGCTGACCGCGGTGCCTGATCCGTTCAGCAACGAATATCCCAGCTTCGGTGCCGCCAACAACGCGCGCCTGCGCGCGTTCCTCGATTCGTTCGGCTTCGACTACGAGTTCCAGTCGGGCACCGACTGGTACAAGTCGGGCCGCTTCGATCCCATGCTGCGCGCCATGCTGCAGCACTACGACGCGATCCAGGCCCTGATGCTGCCGACGCTGGGCGAGGAGCGGCAGCAGACCTACAGCATCTTCCTGCCGATCTGCCGCAAGACCGGCCGCGTGCTGCAGGTGCCGGTGGTGAAGACGGACGCCGATGCCGGCACCATCGTCTATCGCGACGAGGACGGCAGCCTGGTCGAGACGCCGGTGACCGGCGGCAACGTCAAGCTGCAGTGGAAGGCCGACTGGGCCGGCCGCTGGTATGCGCTGGGCGTCGACTACGAGATGTACGGCAAGGATCTCATCCCGTCGGCCGAGCTCAGCGCCAAGATCGTGAAGATCCTGGGCGGGCGGCCGCCGGAGGGGTTCAACTACGAACTCTTCCTCGACCAGGAAGGCAGGAAGATCTCGAAGTCCAAGGGCAATGGGCTGTCGGTCGAGGAGTGGCTGCGCTACGCATCGCCCGAGAGTCTCGCGCTCTACATGCATCAGCAGCCGCGGCGCGCCAAGCGGCTCTATTTCGATGTGATCCCGCGCGCCGTCGACGAATACCTGTCGCTGGTCGAGAAGCTGCCGAACGAGGAGCCGGCCAAGGCGATGGAGAATCCCGCCTGGCACATCCATGACGGCAAGGCCCCCGAGCATCACGCTGGCGGTGTCAGCTTCGCCATGCTGCTGAACCTGGCGGGCGTGGCGCACACCGACGATAAGAAAGTGCTGTGGCAGTACCTGCAGCGCTATGTGCCCGGTGCCACGCCGCAGAGCGCGCCTTATCTCGACCGCCTGCTGACCAACGCGGTGGCCTACTACGTCGACTTCGTGAAGGCGCACAAGAAGTTCCGCCTGCCGACGGCGACGGAACGCGCGGCACTCGCCGATCTCGCCGATACCCTGCGGCGCACTCCCGACGATGCCAGCGCCGAGTTCATCCAGAACGAGGTCTACGAGACCGGCAAGCGCCACTTCGCGCAGGCCGAGCTGCGCCAGTGGTTCAAGACGCTCTACGAGGTGCTGCTGGGCAGCGAGCAGGGCCCGCGCATGGGCGCCTTCATCAAGCTTTTCGGCCGCGACAACGTCGTGCGCCTGATCGACCGTGCGCTCGCCGGCGAGGATCTCGGCAAAGCGGCGTGATTCGTGAGTCGCGGTCCGTGACGGCCGAGGCAGTGGCTGACGTGTGTCGATAAAGCTGAGGCGCGTCGGCGCCGGGGTTCATGACATGGGGCCACAGCGAGCGGGGATCGCGTTCTGGTGGATCCTGGCGACGGCGTCCGCGATCCTGCTCCTGTTGGGTGGCATCGCGTTGTCGCAGCGGCTGGGCACATCCAGCCGTGAACGCGACAGCGCCACAGCTCGGGACGCCTGCGACGGCATTGCGCAAGCCTACAAGCGCATCCCACTCATGGCACCGACGCGCGAGGCCGATATCCTGCGTGCGTTGATCGAGGCTCGGCTGCGCGATGCCGACGGCATCGAGGGTGGCATCTGGGACAGTCGCGACGGTTTCATCGCCTACGCCTACCCGACCTACGAAGGAACAGACGTCAAGCGCGACGTTCCGGCCGCCGAACAGGCACGCATCGGTGGCCTCGCGGCACAGGCGCTCGGCGCCGCTACGCCGCGCGTCGACGTGCGGAGCGGCACGCGGGAGGCGATCATTCTGGCTGCCTGTCCGCTCAATGCCGAGCGGGTTGCGTGGACGATGTTGCGGGCGCCGGTCACACCGATCCGTGCCGTCGATCGCTTGCTGCCGTGGCTACTTGCCTGGTTGGCGGTCGTGACTGCGGCCTGTGCTTGGGCCGGCTGGCGCCTCGTTCGGCAGGCCCGCGCCATGGCACGGGTGGAGACTGCCATGGCTAGCGGTGGTCCGACGGCCGATGAGCCACTGCCGACAACCGGCCTGTCCGACATCGACGCCTTCGTAACGATGCTGAACACCGCCGGTCATCGGCTGGAAACGGCGCGTGCCGATGCCGGACGCCTGGCCACGCAACTCGCGCGTGCCGAGCACCTGTCAGCGATCGGTCGTATGGCCGCTGGTTTGGCGCATGAAATCCGCAATCCGGTCGGCGCCATGCGGCTGCGAGCCGAGAACGCGCTGGCAGCCGGTGGAGATGCACATGTGCGGGCCCTAAACGCCGTCCTGGAACAATTGGCGCGCCTGGATACGCTGGTGTCGGGTCTGCTGGCCATGGCGCAACCGTTTCAAATCAAGCCAGGGATGGTCGACACGGCGGGCTGGGTACAGGAACGCTACCGCCTTTGGCATGAGCGCTATCAGGCGGCTGGTATCGCGTTGGATTGCGGCACGGACGTCGCTCAGGCCGTATTTGATTCCGCGCAGCTGGCGCGTGTTGCCGACAACTTGCTGCTCAATGCCGTGCAGAACACACCCTCGTGCGGGCATGTTGTGCTGCGGCTGACACGGCAGGATGATCGGCTGATACTACGTGTCGTCGATAGTGGTCCCGGTATCGCCCTGGCGGTTCGCGATCGCCTGTTCGAGCCGTTCGTCACCGGTCGGCCGAGCGGTACCGGCCTCGGTCTCGCCCTGGTGCGCGAGATCGCCGTCGCGCACCAGGGCAACGTGCGGCTGGTGCCTTCGGAGACCGGCGCCATCTTCGAGGTTGACCTGCCATGGCGTGCATCCTGATCGTCGACGATGATAGGGCTTTCCGGGACGGTCTGGCGGAGACGGTGGCGAGCCTTGGCCACGACGTACATGCCGTCGCTAGCGCCGGCGCTGCCCGTCGCGTGCTGGACGAGGAGGACATCGATCTTGTGCTCGTCGATTTCCGGATGCCGGATATTGACGGGCTGGCGTTCCTGCGGACCCTCGACGAAAAGCTGCGCGCCGCCACGCCGATCGTGATGCTGACGGCCTATGCCGACAGCGCCAATACGATTGAAGCCATGCGTCTGGGAGCCTTCGACCATCTCACCAAACCGATCGGTCGTGATGCCGTCATCGCGGTGATCGCGCGCGCATTGGCGCGCGTTGGCGACACGTCGGCAGCACCGCAGGAGGTTGCGACACCGGCGTCGTTCGTCGGCGCATCTGATGCGATCCGCGAGGTGCAGAAGCGCATCGGTCTGGCGGCGGCCCACAATTCGACAGTGCTGATCACGGGTGAAACCGGCACCGGCAAGGAACTTGTGGCGCGGGCGTTGCATTTCGCCAGCGATCGTCGCAATGCACCCATCGTTGCGGTCAACTGTGCGGCCATTCCGGCCGAGCTGCTCGAAAGCGAACTCTTCGGCCACGTGAGGGGTGCTTTCTCGGGTGCTCTCAGCGACCGCGTCGGCCGCTTTGAAGCTGCGCATACCGGCACGCTCTTCCTTGATGAAATTGGCGACATGTCACCGGCGCTGCAGGCCAAGATTCTGCGCGTCCTGCAGGAGCAGGAGGTCACGCGCGTGGGTGCGCGCTTGACGACCAAGGTCGACGTACGGGTCATTGCGGCCACCCACCGCGACCTGCCGGCAATGGTCGCCAACGATCAATTCCGGCAGGACCTTTTGTACAGGCTTCGCGTCGTGCCGATCCATGTACCACCGCTGCGTGCGCGCTTGGCCGACATCGTGCCGCTCGCCGACCATTTCCTGGCACTCCACGGCGGCCGCAAGCAGCTGTCGCCGGCGGCTGCCGAGCGACTCATCGCGCACAGTTGGCCAGGCAATGTGCGCGAACTCAGGAACGCGATGGAGCGGGTGGCCGTGCTGGTGCGCGGGACCGTCATCGAAGCGCAGGACCTCGATTTCCTGGCCGAGGAAATCGGTGGCGGTTCGGACGGCGACTGGCTGAGTGGTGATTTGTCGGGAGCCGTTGCGCGCCTGGAGATCGCGATGATTCGCAAGGCGCTGATGTCAGCGCAGGGCAACCGCGCCGAGGCCGCGCGGCGGCTCGGGATCCATCGTCAGCTGCTGTACAGCAAGCTCAAACAATACGGTATCGACTGACCAGGCCGACTGTCGCGATTGCCGACATCGCGCGTCCGGATCGCGGACACGGCTCGTTTGGTGTGTCTTTATAACTGATTGAAAAAGCACGATTTTTCGCTTGGCATGCTTGCTGCTCCTGCGCTGCCGGGCCGTCATTGGCCTGGCTGGGAAGGAGAAGCAGAAAACATGACCGTGCTAATCGTGAAACGCGCCTTGCTGGCGGCCGCCACATCAATGGCCCTGGTCAGCGGCATTGCCCTGGCACAGGGCCCCGCGGGCCCGTCGGCACCGCGGCCATCGGAGCGGTTCGACCGGGTCGCGACCATCGGCATCGTCGCTCGATTGCTGATCAATCCGTTCGGTGAGATCGACGGTCTTCTGCTGGCCAGCGGGTCAGTCGTTCGCTTTCCGCCACACATGTCCGATTCGCTTGCCGCAGCCGTACAGGTCGGCGACACGATCCAAGCGACGGGTCTGGCTGAGACCGCTCGCTCGTTCAAGGCCTATGCCATCACCAATCTCGGCAATGGCCGGAGTGTCGTCGAAGTGGCGCCGTCGACGCAGCAACCGCCACCACATCTGCGCCGGGCATCGCTCGTTCGGATGGAGGCGTCTGGCAACATCGTTACGCTCCTTGCTGGACCCCGGGGCGAGGCCAGTGGCGTGCTGCTCGAGGACGGCACCGTCGTTCGTTTTCCACCGCATGCAGCGCCACCCAGTCTGGCCGTCGGGCAACCGTTCGCGGCGGCAGGCTTCGGCACCACCAACGCCTATGGCCGGGCCTTCGAGGCGATGGCCATCGGCGTGGCGCCTGGTGCGTTGCAAGATGTCGTGCGCTAGCGATGTCGGCGTCGATATCGCCCATCCTGCTTCTGGTGCTCTCTAACGTTGTGATGACGTTCGCCTGGTATGGCCACTTGGCCTTCCCGAAGGCGCCGATGTGGGGAGCGATTGTCGTCAGTTGGTGCATCGCGTCGCTCGAGTATGCACTGGCTGTGCCGGCCAATCGCATCGGGCATGCCGTCTATTCGGCAGCCCAGCTCAAGACCATGCAGGAGGTCATCACGCTCACGGTGTTTGCCGGCTTCTCCGTCCTCTATCTGAAGGAGCCGCTGACGCTCAACCACCTCGCCGGCTTCATCCTGATCGCCGGCGGTGCCTACTTCATCTTCAAGGGTCCGTTCGGCTGACGAGCGGTAGGCGGTCATGAGCAACTCGATCCCGGCGCTCAACGCGCTCAATTTCTTCATGGCCGACGTCCGCGACGGTCTTGGTCCGTTTCTCGGCGTCTTCCTGCAGGAACATGGCTGGTCGGCGGGCACCATTGGTGTGGTGATGACCATCGGTGGCCTTGCCGGCATGATCGCAACACCCTTGGCTGGTGCGCTCGTCGACAGCACGACAGCCAAGCGTGGCCTGCTGATGGTGTCGGCTCTCATGATGACGGCGTCGACGCTTGTCGTCTTGTTCTGGCCGGCATTTCTGGTGACGGCTGCGGCCCAGATCGCCAGCGGTATCGCGGGAGCCGCGATCGGTCCGGCGATTGCGGGGACGACATTGGGCCTGGTCCGATCATCGGGCTTCGCCCATCAACTTGGGCGCAACGAGGCTTTCAACCATGCCGGCAACGCCATCGCCGCCATCCTGGGCGGTGTTGCCGGCTACACGCTGGGTCTGGTTGCGGTCTTCGTCCTGATGTGCGTGATGGCGGTAGGTTCGATTGTGGCGGCCCTCATGATCGATCCGGCTCACATCGACCACGACGCAGCCCGTGGCCTTGGCGGTGATGAACCTGTGCGGTCGTCGGGGTTCGGCGTCATCGTCAAATCTGTGCCGCTGCTGGTTCTTGCCGCGACGCTGGCGCTGTTCCATCTCGGCAACGCCGCCATGTTGCCGCTCCTGGGGCAACGCGCAGTCGCGATTGGCGCTGGCGATGCCAGCGCCTTTACCGCCAGCACGGTCATCGTGGCACAGGTCACGATGATTCCCATGGCCTTGCTCGCGGCCCAGCTGGCCCGAACGCGTGGTTACTGGTTGGTCGTGTTACTGGCACTGTTGGCTCTGCCCTTGCGTGGCGCAGTTGCCGGTGCGATCGCGGCGGACTGGATTCTCCTGCCGGTCCAGGTGCTGGACGGGGTAGGCGCCGGCCTGCTGGGTGTTGCGACGCCCGGTCTGGTGGCGCGCATTCTCGCTGGTACTCCGCACGTCAACGCCGGCCTTGGCGCCGTCCTGGCGGTCCAGGGTGTCGGGGCTGCGTTGAGCACCACCGTGGGCGGCTACGTCGCTGAGCATGTCAACTACGACGCCGCGTTCCTTGTTCTGGGCGGCATTGCCTGCATTGCGTTGGCGATATGGCTGGCAACCGCCACGCGGATGCGCACGGTCTGTCGGCAGCGTGGATGCACCCGCGACCATCGATCCCGTCATGCCGATGCGGCCGGCAGAGCGTCTGCTCGATTGCGCCTTGCCGAAGGTATCCGCGCCGGGCAGGGACGGCTCACCGACGGACAATCCGACAACTAGGAAGCAGCGCCCCGGCGCGACGGGGGCGCTGCCAGCGAGGATCTCGGCAAAGCGGCATAGCCGCTATTTCAGCACTTGCAGGAGGTTGTTGAAGTCGTCGGTCCAAAGGCCCGCGCTGGTGTCGGCGATCGGTTGCACGATTTCCCGCAGCGCCGGATGGTTCGCGAGGTTGGGGTCGTTGCTGACCAGCACCCACGAGCTGATCGCATTTCTTCCGTCGCTATCACGGCACAACACGGCATGCATGCCCTGTGCCTGGGCGATCTTGCGCACCATAGGCGCCATATCGACGTAGCGATTGGAGACGTTGAACGCGATGATGCCGCCGGGTGCGATGTGCCGGCGATAGAGCGCCAAGGCTTCCGACGTGATGAGGTGGACGGGAATGGCGTTGCCGGAGAAGGCGTCGGCCACCAGCAGATCATAGGCCTGCGGCGCCTCGCGTTCGAGTGCCAGGCGTCCGTCACCCAGTACGGTCTCGATCTGCGACGGGCTGTCGGACATGAACGTGAAGTGGCTGCGCGCGAGATCGACGACCAACGTGTTGATCTCATAGAAGCGGATAGTGTCGCCAGGGCGGCCATAGGCGGCGAGCGCCCCGGGGCCCAGGCCGACGACGCCCATGCGCCGTGGACGCTGCGGTAACATCGAGATGGCGCGGCCGATGCCGCCGTTGGTGCGGAAGTAGCTGACCGGCTCACGCCGCCGTTCCGGTGCCAGGAACTGCCGGCCGTGGTCGATGACTCCATGGACCAGGGCACGGGCGCGGTCCGGGCTGGTGGGCGCGCCCAGGGTGGCGACGTGGATGACCCCGTAAAAGTTACGCGCAAACGATGCCTTCGGGTCGAAGACGTTCATTGCGTGCCGCGCGCCCAGTATAACCAGGGGGATGAGGGTTATCGTCAGTGCCACCCGAATCCGCCACTCGCGCATGCGCAGCCATAGCAGGGCCGTCAACGTGATCAGCCCGATCTCGAGTTCGAGATAATCCGGCAGCGCGACCGGCGCCACCAGGCCAACCAGGATTGCACCCGCAGCGCCTCCTACAGACAGGGTCAGGTAGAAGCCGGTGAGATGGCCCGGCGCCGGTTTCAAGCGGGCAAGCTCGGTATGGCACAGCATGCAGGCGACGAACAAAATCGCCAGGAACAGCCCGACCTGCACCCACAGATTCATGCGCATGTCGGGCGTGACCAGAGAATAGACCGCGACGACCAACAGCAGAGACAACGCGAAGGCGTAGATGCGGGGCTGATACCAGCCGGCGGCGTCAAACGAGAGGATGAAGGTGACGAGATACAGGCCCAGCGGCACGACCCAGAGCAGCGGGACGGACGCGATGTTTTGCGTAAGATGGTTGGTGATCGCGAGGAGCAGGACCGAGCCGATCGCTGCCAGCGTCGCCCATAGCGCGTAGTCGGTGATTTTGGGGGCTGGGCCGTCGCCCGATCGGACAGCATCCACCGTCACCAGGGACGTTGACCGATGCGCACGCCAGACGCACAGGGCGCAGGCCAGCACATACATGGCAAATGCGACTGACCAGATTCCCGATTGCGTGCGGGTAGCGATCAGTGGCTCGATCACAATCGGATAGCCGAACAGCGCGAGCAAGGATGCCAGGTTTGATAGTGCGAACAGTCGGTATGGGCTCGCCCCCGGTCGCGCCCGCGCAAACCATGCCTGGATCAGCGGGCTGGTCGAGGACAACAGGAAGTATGGTAGGCCGATGGTTGCTGCCAGCAAGAGAACGATGCGCCAAGAGGGGTTCTCGTCGCCCAGAGGTTTCCACGATGGATCAGGCGTAATCGGCAGAACCAGCAAGCTGACGACCAGCAGTGCGCCATGGACGACGGCTTGTGCACGCGGTGTCAGGCGGCGGCTGACAAAGTCCGCGTAGGCGTAT
This sequence comes from Vineibacter sp., assembly GCA_035279205.1. Classification (GTDB taxonomy): domain Bacteria; phylum Pseudomonadota; class Alphaproteobacteria; order Reyranellales; family Reyranellaceae; genus Vineibacter. The sequence goes on along the minus strand of DATEIF010000298.1, from coordinate 16,306 downwards.
CCCAACAGCAGGATCGACTGGAAGAAGACCAGGCAGATGATCCATACCGACGCGGCGCCACCGAACCAGGGCAGGATCTGCTTGGCAATGATCGGCTGGACGAGGAACAGCAGGAACGCGCTGAGAAAGATCGTAACAGCATACAGGAACATATGACCGCTCAAGCCGTTAGTGCGCGCAATTTGCTGCGTGGCACACACCGCTACAACCTGAAGCTAGTCCATAGTGAAGTATTTCAGCTTATTGACTGAACGCGGGACGACCAGCGGCACCACGTGCTCACCAGGGGGATATTGGCAAAGCGGCGTAACCCATTTATCCGTGCCGTTCGGGGCCGCCGGGTTGTCGCTCCACGCGACGCTGCCGTCGCGTCGCGTGACGAACAGGAAATGGACCTCCGGTGTATGCGGTTTGCCGCTATGCGCGATGCCGTGCGGGATCAGCAACGCGTCACCTGCCAGACATGGGACATCTCATCCGCGCGAGCCCGCATGATCGCAGGGTCATCGTCAGGCGTCCGGTGATGATGATCAGCAGCCGTTATCGTGCTGGTGACGCCTAGAAGCGGTTACCGAACGCCGGGACCCTTTTGGCCGGCGGCATCGCCGAACGGGAAGCCTGCACGCTGATCGCGAACTACCTGCTGCCGTCCGATCAACGGCTATAAATTCCATGGAATATTTTCCGCTTGCCCATTTAAATTCCATGGAATATATATCCATTCCATGGAATGGAGGATGCGATGATGCGCAGGCGCAATTTCATCCGCGTTCTGGGTGGCGGCGTGATCGTGGCGGCGGGAGCAGCTGTGGGGGTGCCGCGGCTGGACGCCATGCCGGCATCTGCGGTTGAAGGCTGGGCCGGCCCCAATGCCCAGGAGCGTGATCCGCGGCGGCGCGCGATCGCCTGGGCGATGCTGGCGCCCAATCCCCACAACATGCAGTCCTGGCTGGTGGACCTGAAGCGGCCCGATGAGATCGTCCTCCATGTCGATCGTCGTCGGCTGCTGCCGGAAACCGATCCCTTTGGCCGTCAGATCGTGGTCGGGCAGGGTACCTTTCTCGAACTGCTCAGCCTGGCGCTGGCGGCGGAGGGTTATCGGGCCGACATGACCTTGTTTCCCGAAGGCGAGTTCGCGATGGAGCGCATCGACGAGCGGCCCGTCGCGCGCGTCGGATTGGTGAAGGATACGACGATCAAGGTCGACCCGCTGTTCGCGCAGGTCCCGCGCCGACGTTCAACCAAGACGCCGTACGAGGACCGTCCTCTGGCGAAGGAGCACTGGCAGGCGCTGACGGTGGCGCACAAGGCGGCGAGCACGCTGCCTCTGGGTTTCGCGGTGGGCGACGGGCGTGTCGGCGACCTGCGTGACATCGCAACGAAGGCCAGCGATGTCGAAATGAATACGCCACGCACCCACAAGGAGAGCATCGACCGGCTGCGCATCGGCGCCACAGAAATCGCGGCTCATCGCGATGGCTTGGTGTTGAGGGGGCCCGGCGTGTGGTTCGGGCGCCAGCTCGGGCTTGTGACGCACGAGAAAGCGATGACGCCGGGCACGACAGCCTGGCAGAGCGGGCGCGACTTCATTCTGGCACCCTACGCCAATGCGGTGTCCTTCGGCTGGATCGCGGCGCCCAGCAATAGCCGGTCGGCCCAGGTGCTTGCCGGACGCGCCTATGCCCGGCTGAATCTGAAAGCGACCGAGCTGGGTGTGGCCATGCAGCCGCACAGCCAGGCGCTGCAGGAGTACCCCGAGATGGCCGATCTCTACCGCGCCATCCACAAGGCAACGATCACGCCCGAAGGCCTGACGGTGCAGATGTTCTTCCGCCTCGGCTATGCTGCCAGCCCCGGGCCGGCGCCGCGTCGGTCACCCGACAGCATTGTGATGAGTTGAGCATGGCGGCACCACGCCGGACGTCGAGGCCAGTCCCCAGCACCGGAGCGACCGTGACGGCGTTCGCGAACCCGACGCCGCTGCCATTCCGCATCATCAACTGGATCGGCATCATCGATCAGCTGGTTGGCACGCAAGCCAACCGGTTGCTGAAGCCGATCGATGTGCCGCTGCCGCAGTTCATTATGCTGAACCACTTCAGCCACCGGCCGACCGAGGGCAAGACAGTGACCAGCATCGCGCGCGCCATGCAGCAGCCGCAGCCGGGCATCACCAAGACGATCCAGAAACTGCTGGCCAAGCACTGGCTGCGCGAGCAGGTCCACCCCGAGGATGGCCGCTCCAAGATGCTGTTCCTGACGCCGGCGGGTCTTGCCCGGCACAACGAGGCCGTGGCGATCTTCGCGCGCGCACTGACGCCGGCGTTCGGCGGCTGGTCGCCAGCGGAGTTGGAGCAGCTGTTCGCGCAGCTCGATCGGCTGAAGATCTGGCTTGATGCAGCCCGCGACTGAGGGGTTCAGACCCCGCGCTCGTTGCCCCAGGCGAGGACATGCAACTGCGGCAGGACGATCACGTCGAACCATCGGTCGGCGGCCACGCGGTCGACCAGCCAACGGAAGCGCGCCATCAGGCCCTGCTGATCGATGCCGTCGCGGCCGGCGGGATTGGGTTCTGCCGGCGTGTGATTGCCGACCTGCAGATAGACGGGCAGGGCGGGATATCGCGCTGCGGTCTGCCGGGCGTAGGCGTAGTCCGCCGCGTCGAACACGACGATCTTGAGTGCCAGGCGCGGGCTGCCGGCGGCGGCGGCGAGACAGGCATCGACCGCGTTCCAGTCCGTTGGCATGCCCGATGACGGCGGCTTTGGCGAGAGCACCAGCCAGTCGAGTTCGGCGAACCAGGAGCGGGCCACACTGCCCTGGGTTTCCATCGCGAAGCTGTGGCCCCGACCACGACCCGTGGTGATCAACGGCCCGAGCGGCTGCGTCGCGGGATTGCCGCCCGATAGCGTCACCAGGATCGGGCCGCCACCGGTCAACTGTTCGACGCGGGCGAGAATGTCCATGGCTGTCATGGGCGTCCACTCGTGGCGGTACTCCGCCAGAACCGCATAGAGCGTGTCGCACCACGTGCAGCGGAAGTCACAGCCTCCGGTGCGGACGAACACGGTCGGTCTGCCGATCAAGGCGCCTTCGCCCTGCACGGTAGGACCGAAGATCTCTGAGATGCGGATGAGGCTCATGGCCTGACGTGTGGATCGTCCAGATCGTTGATGCTCATGTCGGCCCGTTCCCACCACGGCGGGCGATTGCCGAGAGGGGGGCGATCGGGCAACACATCGGCCGCGAGGCCGGCGAACACCACGCTGTTGGTCGGCGTCTCGTCGATGCGGATTTCGACACAGCGCAGACGATCACCGTCGTCCTCGAGGAACGCACTGAGTTTGGCCATGAAGCAGGCGGCCAGCATCTCGGTGGTCGGGTCACCGGGCGTGACCAGCAGGCGTGCCAGCGTGTCGGGCTCCTTGGTGCGAAAGAAGTCGATGAGGGGATCGCCGTCGCCGAGCTGCAGCGCGTGGTCCACCTGCTCGTCGATGAAGCGGTGCCAACGCGTTTTGGCGCTCTCGAACGGCTCCACCATGTTGCGCGCGCCGTCCAGGCGCCGCGCAGACGTCGCTTCGAGCTTGGCAATGACCACTTCGTTATGGCCGTGCGGAACGGCGCACTTGCCGCTCCCTGCGGCACGAAGCCGATGCGCCATGCTGTAGCGGCGCGTGAAAACGAGGCTGAACATCAGTCGTCGGTGCGCGTCATGCGGCGCACGCGAGCGAATGCGGCGGACAAAGGCATCGGGCGTCCTGTTTTGACCGGGTGGCTGCGACCGGGCGGCTCTTCAGAGCCGGCGAGCGCCCCTATATCACCCGGCGCCGCGCATGGCGAGGCGCCCGCAGATAGGAGATTTGGTCGCAGACCACGCAAACAGGCGGCCCAAGATGCGGGCGGGACGCCCGCGCTCCCGGAGGCGCAAGAATCAGCAGATGCGGTGCGTCTGAGCGTAATCGCGATAGAGCTGGGCCGCCTTGCGATACACCGGGCCGGGCTGCAGGTCGCGGCTTTCGTAGCGGATCACGGTCTGCACCTTGCCGGCGTTGCCGGTGGTGAAGATCTCGTCGGCTGTATCGAGCTCGCCCGGCTTCACGGTGCGCTCCTCGACCTGAACGCCCGCCTCGCGCAGCAGCGTGATGGTGCGGTTGCGGGTGATGCCGGCGAGGAACGTGCCGTTGGGAATCGGCGTGATGGCAACGCCATCCTTCACCAGGAAAACGTTGGAGCTGCAGGTCTCGGCTACGTTGCCCAGCGCATCGAGCACGATGCCGTTCTGGAAGCCGCGCGCCAGCATCTCGGCCACGCCGCGCGATGAATTGGGATACAGGCACGACGCCTTGGCGTCGGTCGGCGCGCTCTCCGGCGTCGGCCGCCGGATCGAGCGGCACAGGCCGAAGGCCTGGCCCGGGCCGTTGGGCAGCGGCGAGACGTAGACGCACAGGCAGAACTTCGTGCTGTCCGGGTCGATCGAGATCGGCCCCGGGCCGCCCTTGGTGGCCCAGAACATCGGCCGCACGTAGAGCTCGGCCTTGTTGCCGAACTTGCGCACGGCTTCTTGCGAGAGCTCCAGGATCTCCTCGGCGGTCTTGGTCGGGTTCAGGCCCAGGGTCCGCGCCGATCGCACGGCGCGCGCCGAGTGCTGGTCGAGGTCGGGGCCGCAGCCCTCATAGGCACGGCCGCCATCGAAGATGATCGAGCCCAGCCAGAAGCCGTGATCACGTGGCCCCATCAACGCCGGGTTGCCCTCGTGCCACTTTCCCTCCCAGAACGTCAGCGTGTCCATTCTTGTCCCTCCGCCCCTGCGGGCTGTACCGAAGGGCGGAAACTAGCAACTTTACTGACCTATTCGAGTCAGAAATTGTCCGGGTACACATACCTCGGTTGCGCCCTGTCGACTGTTCAGCGCACAGCGTCCGCCCGGGACGCGCGCTGCTGGTGGCGTGCTGCTTCCACCAAGGTCCGGATCGCCCAATGCCGCACGCTGCGGGCCTCGGCATCGTCCAGCTGCAGGACGTCCTTGCAGACCACCATCGCTTCCGTGCCGATAATCAGGGCGAGCGCCCGGCTCAGTGTCTCGAGGGTCGCCGGCTCGAACTGGTGTCTCGCCGGCTCGAGCGCAGCCTCGATCAGGGGCGTACGCCTGTTTTGCCGCGCGGGAAGCTCCCGATCCTTGTCGTTGCGCGCACTGCGCTCCAATGATTGCGCCAACATGAGCCGCAGCGGCGCCTCGTTGGCGGCAATCATGTCGTGGAGCGCAAGATCGACGCGCTGAAGACGCGAAACGGGGTCGGTCGATGACTGCCCCCGAAAGAGGTCTTGGGCTTCCGGGATCACGACATCAAGGGATGCCTCCAGCAGAAGTGCCTCGATGGTGGGAAAGTAGCGATAGGCGGTCGCACGCGACACCAGCGCCTCTTCGGCAACCTCTTCAAGGCTTGGCTTGCGCCCCTGCTTCATCAGGCGCGCTGCGGCCTGCAGAAGGTCCTTGCGCGTGCGTCTCCTTTGGTTCGGGCGCCCCATCCTTGCAGTGTCCATGAGGTCAGCCCTGGGGCAGTTGCCGGATGATGGCCGCCAGGTCCACCCACACATTCTCGCGCTTGATATCGCCGGTCTCGGCGAACTCGATCACATGCAGCAGACGGAATTCGAGTGAACGGTTTCGGCCGTCCAGGCCAAACGGCCTACCCGGTGCCCGTCCTTTCCACAGCGACTCGTCAATCAGGAAATCAGCACCGTAGAGCCGCTTCACGCATTCGATCTTGCCCTCGGATAAGTCCGAGAACAGGGCTTCATAGAAAGGGCGCGCACGATCACGACCATGCGTTGGCCCCGATGGAGCGCCGACAATGTCGTGCTCCACGTCGGATGACAGGGTTGCCAGTACACCCTCGACGTCATCGCGGGCTTCGAACCCGAAATGTTCGTCCATTCTGCGATCCATCTCTGCCCGCGAGATCGTCACGATCGGCCTCCCAAGAGGTGGTTGACGCTGTCGAGCATAGTAAGATGATCGTCTTATTGCAAGATTTATATTGTAATGAGACAAAAGTCTCATTAATGTGGAGAGATGTCGCCGGGGAGGGCCGGATCGTGGAGACGACGCAAGCAGGTCATGCCGGCCCGGCAAGTGTGGCGATCGGCCTGGAAAGCCGTGCAGGGCTGCCTGCTGAAACACCGCAGCATCGTTTGGCGCGTGTTCAGCGGCGATTGACCGCCATCGTCTGCGCCGATGTCGCTGGCTACAGCCGGCTCGTGGGGCTTGATGAAGTCGGCACACTGTTCGCGATGAAAGCGCACCGCGATGAGCTGGTGCAGCCAACCGTGGCGAGGTGGGCCGGCCGTATCGTGAAGACCACGGGCGACGGACTGCTTATGGAGTTCGCCAGCATCGTCGATGCGGTCCAGTGCGCTGTCGAACTGCAGGAAGGCCTGGCACGGCGCGGCGCTGAGATGCCGCTCGACCGCCGCATCGAACTGCGCATCGGGATCAACATCGGCGAGGTGGTGGTGGATGGCGACGATATCCTCGGCGAGAGCGTCAACATCGCGGCGCGTCTGCAGGGCTTGGCGCAACCCGGCGGCATCTCTATCGCAGGGCGCGTGCACGAAGAGCTGCAGGGCAAGCTCGATCTGCCGTTCCGCGACAGGGGTGAGCAGCGCTTGAAGAATATCGCGCGACTGATTCGGGTTTGGTCGTGGGATCACCATGATCGACCATGCTCGCCCGCCGAGCCGCAGGCATTGGTGCTGCCCGACAAGCCGTCGATCGTTGTGCTGCCGTTCGACAACATGGGCGGCGATGCGGCGCAGCAGGCTTTCGTCGACGGGATCACCGAAGACATCATCACCGAGCTGTCGCGCTTTCGCTTCCTGTTTGTGATCGCGCGCAACAGCGCGTTCACCTACAAAGGGCAGGCGGTCGATGTTCGGCGCGTGGGTCACGAGCTGGGCGTGCGCTATGTGCTGGAAGGCAGCATTCGCCGTGCCGGCAACCGGGTCCGGGTGACGGCGCAGCTCATCGAGGCGCTGACCGGTGCGCACCTCTGGGCAGAGCGCTATGATCGCGTCGTTGAGGATATCTTTGATGTGCAGGACGCGATCACGCGCAGCATCGTCGCCGCTGTGGCGCCGGAGGTCGAGGGCGCGGAACTAGCCCATGTTCGTCGCGCCCGTCCGACCGATCTCAAGGCACACGAGATCGCACTGCAGGCATGGGCCGATGCCTTGGGTTCCTACACGCAGCCCGACCGGGAACTGCGTGATCGCGCCATTGCTCGTGCGGAGGAAGCGCTGCGCATCGACGCCAAATGCGTGCGCGCGCTGGTGACGCTGGCGTTGGCGCACTGGCAGCACGCCAACTTCCACACCAGCGAGTCAGCGCCGGCGTCGGTGCAGGCAGCCATCGAGGCCGCCACCCGGGCGCTGAGCCTCGACCGGTTGAACCATCAGGCCTTTATCTTCCGCGGCCTCGGGTTGTGGATGGCCCAGCGCTTCGACGAGGCGCTGATGGATTTGCGCCACGGCTACGATCTCAATCCCAGTGATCCCAGCGCGCTCATTGCGCTGGGCTGGGGCGAAGTGGCAATGGGCCATACCGATGTGGGCGTACGGTTGCTGACGGACGTGCTGCGCATCAGCCCGCGCGATTCGCAGCAGTACAACGTCTACACCTGCCTGTGCGCAGCCGCTTTTATAGACTGCGACTATGCCAAGGGCGTCCAATGGGGTGTCATCGGCATTCGCCAGCACCCGGACTACCCACCGATCCACCACTTCCTGGCACTGAACTATGTCGGCCTTGGCCAGCTCCAGCGTGCTGCCAGCGAGATCGAGGCCCTGCGCCGCGTGGCGCCGGAGTGGCTCGCCAAGCGGCTGGCAGGCTTTTCGGCGCTGGTACGGCCGGAGGATCGCCTGCGCTCGCTGGACTTCCTGCGCCAAGCGGTCAGTGCGACGGCGTGAACTGTCCGCAAGACGTCGGTGTGGGGATTAGCCAATCCACACCCAGATCCACCAGACCAGGCCAGCCAGGCCGAGGATCCAGAGGCCGACGATCACGACGGCAGCCGTCCGCGAAACCGGTACCCCGGCATCGAGGCGCTGTGCCGCTTCGGCGCGGGCTTCGGCCAGGACGATGGGCGGCGTCAGTTTCAGTGCCAGCCACAGTCCCAACGGCACCAGCACCAGATCGTCGAGCAGTCCCAGCACCGGGACCGCGTCGGGGATCAGGTCGATCGGGCTGAAAGCGTAGGCCGTCGCCAGCAGCGCCAGCAGTTGCGCGCCCCAGGGCATGCGCGGGTCCTGTGCCGCCAGCCAGATGGCCAGCGCTTCCTCTTCGAGGCGTTCTGCCCAGCCCCGCCAGTGCGTGATCTTGATCATCGGTCCCTCCGTCGCTGGCGACATCGCAGTCGCGCGGTTCACGTCGGAAAAAATCGGGACCTGCCGAGTGTGCGCCTGCCCGGCGCGGACGTCCAGTAATGTCGATGGAATCAGGGTGCGTGGACGTACTCGAGCTTCAATCCGTCGGGGTCGGCGAAAAAGACGGCGTAGTAGCCGGGGCTGTACTGCGGATATTCGGCCGGCGGGTCCAGGATGGTGGCGCCGATCGCCACCAGGCGTTCATGCAGTTGGTTCACGTCGGCGCGACTGGCCGCCTGCCAGGCGACGTGATGCAGGCCGGGCGCGTAGCGGCTATGGGCGCGGGTACGCCCGGCCTCATCCGCCTTGACGACGCCGATCGAACAAAAGCCGGCACCCGGTGTCTGCAGATCCCAGTCGAAGCCACGGTCGTCTTCCTTGGTGCAGCGATAGCCCATGAAGCCCAGCACCGCGTCGTAGAAGGCCCGCGATGCCCAGGGGTCCTTCACGGTGAGGTCCAGGTGATGGATGGCGCCACGCATCGGAAGGCCTCCTTCGTTGGAGCTGCGCTCGGCTGCTTGCCGGCAACGCTGCGAGCGGCGCGGGGGATCCTACGCCCGGCCGAACTGGGCCGTCACGGGCCGCATGTTGCTATATATGAAATGAATTGACTATAATGGAATTCCTCGACATTGTGCGGACTGCGCGTGGCTGCGGCACGGCGCGAAATAACGGGAAGAAAAGCGGGGAGGCGGATGAGCACGGCGCTGCAGATCATCTTCGATTCGCTGCTGCTGATCGGCCTCTACGCCATCGGGGCGCTTGGGTTCGCGCTGATCTGGGGCGTGCTCAACGTTCTCAACATCGCGTATGCCGCCTTCATCATGCTGGGCGGCTACTGCAGCTGGATGCTGTGGCAGCTGGGTTTCGATCCGCTGCTGGCCCTGCCGTTCACCATGGCGCTGATGTTCGGCGTCGGCTGGCTGGTGCAGCGCATTCTGGTCGATCACGTGATGCGCGGGCCGCACGCGCTGGGCATTGCGCTGACCTACGGCCTGAACCTCCTGATCGTCGGCCTGGCGCTCTACGTCTTCACACCCGAGTTTCGCAGCATCGTTCTGCCTGACTATCTGCGCGGCTACACGGAGATCGGCGGCGCGCGCTTGACCAACGCCCGTGCCGTCGTCGCCGCGATTGCGCTGGCGCTGACCGCCGGCACCTGGTGGTTCATTGATCGCACCGAGATCGGCTCGGCGATTCGCGCCACGCGCTTGGATCCCGAAGCGGCCCGCCTCGTGGGCATTCGCGTGCGCACGATCTTCAATCTGACCACGGCGCTGTCGGCGGCGCTGGCGGGCGCCATGGGTGGCCTGATCGTCGTGCTCTACAGCGCAACGCCGGCGATGGGCGACCACTATCTCCTGCAGATCCTGATCGTCACGGTTCTGGGAGGCTTGGGCAGCATGCTGGGCCCGTTGGCCGGAGCGGCCGTGTTGGGCGTGTGCACCAGCGCTGTCGCCACACTGTGGGGCGCGACCTACGCGACGGCGGTCGGCGCGCTCCTGGTTCTGCTGTTGCTGATGGTGCGGCCCGCCGGCCTGATGGGAAAGCGCTTCTATGAAGGTTGATGCGTTGACGCTGCGCCAAGCTGGCGATGGCGATAAGCGACTGTCGTCTGTGGCGCCGCCGCTGCTGATCCTGCTCGGCGCGGCCGGCGCCATGGCGCTGCTGCCGCTGGTCCTCGGACCCTACGGACTGCGCGTGGCGACGACGGCGTGCATGTATCTCGCGCTGGCGCAATCCTGGAACCTGATCGGCGGCTATGCCGGTCTCGTCTCCCTGGCCCATCCGGCATTCATTGGAACGGGTGCCGTGGCGGCTGCGATCTGCCTGATCAACGGCCTGCCGATCGCCGTGGCGGTGGTGGTGGCACTCGCGCTGTCGCTCGCCATCGCGCTTCTGGTCGGGACGCCCACGCTGCGGCTGCAAGGACACTACTTCGTCGTCGCGACCCTGCTGGTGTCAGAGGCGCTGCGCAACTTCGTCCTCAACGTCGATGCGTTCGGCTTTCAGGGCGGCGTCTCCGTCAACATCGTAAGCCACGTGGGGATCTCGGCGCTCGGGTCCGACGCGTACAATCGCTTCTTCTATCACTTGATGCTGGGCCTCGCCGTCGCCGCGATGGCTGTCGTCCTCGCTTTCGATCGGTCGCGCTGGGGCCTGGCCCTGCGCACGATCCGCGACAACGAGGCCGCCGCCGCGGCACTGGGCGTCGCCGCCGCCCGCCTGAAGCTCGCCGTCTTCTTGATCAGCGCCGGCATGGCGTCGCTGATCGGAACGGCGTCGGCATTCTGGATCGGCACCATCGAAACGAACGATGCCTACAGCCTGGTGATCACGTTCGAAGTGATCGTCATGGTCTTCCTGGGCGGCAGGGGAACGCTGTGGGGGCCGGCGATCGGTGTCGGCTTCGTGTTGCTGCTCAACGAGATGATCGGCGTCGAATTCGCCGAAGTCACGCAGGTCGTATCAGGCCTGATTGTCGTGCTGATCGTGCTGTTCCTGCCCGACGGGCTGATGGCAGCCCTGACCGAGGGACCCAAGGCCCTGAGCTGGCAGCGCCTGCGCGAGAATGTGCGGCGCTATCGCGTGAGCTGAGCCATGACGCTGCTCGCCACATCAGACCTTACCAAACGCTTCGGCGGCCTTGCGGCTGTGAACGGAGTCGATTTCTCGGCCGAGCCGGGTGAGATCGTCGGCCTGATCGGCCCCAACGGTGCAGGCAAGACCACCTTCGTCGACCTGCTCACCGGCGTGCAGCTGCCGACGGCCGGTCGCATCACATTTCGCGGTCACGACGTCACGCAAATGCCATCGCATGAACGGTCGCGCCTGGGTCTTGCGCGCACGTTCCAGATTCCGCGGCCCTTTGCCGGCGTGTCGATCCGCGAGAACGTCATGCTTGGCGCCCTGTTCGGCCGGGCCGGCCGCGATGTCGGCATGGCCGAGGCGCACGCACTGGCCGAGCAGGCGCTGCAGCGCGTGGGGCTGGGCGGTCACGGCGACCGCGCGACCGGCACGCTCACGGTCGCCGGCCGCAAGCGCCTGGAAGTCGCGCGGTGCTTGGCGGCCGATCCGACATTGCTGTTCCTCGACGAGCCGCTGGGCGGTCTCAATCCCACTGAGGTCAAGGAAGCGCTGGATCTCATCCGTACGCTCAACGCCTCCGGCGTCACCATCGTCTTCATCGAGCACATCGTGTCGGCGGTCATCAGCGTAAGCCATCGCATCTTCGTGCTGGCCGATGGGCGCAAGCTCGCCGAAGGCCCGCCGCGGGAGATCCTCGCCGATCAGGCGGTGCAGCGCGCCTACCTCGGCGACGTCAAGGGTGCCGTCAACCGGCTTCGCGCCGCACGGCAAAGGCGGGCCGGATGAACGCGCCTGACATCGTCGCGGAGGTTCGCACACCAATGCTGGATGTCCGCAATCTGCATGCGGGCTATGGCGATGCGCCGGTCGTTCGCGGCGCGTCGTTCACCCTGCAGCAGCATGAAATGGTTGCCCTCGTGGGTGCCAACGGCGCCGGCAAGACGACATTGCTGCGCGCCATCAGCGGCGTGCTGCCGCTGTCCGGTGCGATCCGCTTCGACGGCGTCGATATCGCCGGACGACGCTCGGACGAGATCGTCGCGTTGGGCCTGTGCCAGGTTCCCGAAGGCCGCCGGCTGTTCAACGGCCTTACCGTGGAGGAGAACCTGCGGCTGGGTCGCTATCGCCGCCGCGACAAGTCACGCCGCGCGACGGCGGCCGCGTTGGAACGTGTCTTTGCGTATTTCCCGCGCCTGCGCGAGCGGCGCCGTCAGCTTGCCGGCACGATGTCCGGCGGCGAGCAGCAGATGTGCGCCATCGGCCGGGCGCTGATGGCAGCGCCACGCCTGCTGATGATTGACGAGCTGTCGCTGGGGCTCGCGCCGCGGATCGTGGAGGAGCTTGTCGGGATCCTGCACCAGATCCGCAGTGACGGCACCGCGATCCTGCTGGTCGAGCAGGACGTCGGCGTCGCGCTCGCCATCTCCGATCGCGCGCTGGTGCTGCAAACCGGAGTCGTCGTGCTCGAGGGCGATGCGCAGGATCTCGCCCAGGACGATGCAGTGATCAGCTCATACCTGGGAGGAGGAAGCGATGAAGGGTCATGATGTCGGCAGGCGTCGCCTGCTGAAGGCGGCGGCGGGCGCTGCCGCGGCGAGCATCTTGCCGGCACCCGTGGTCTGGGGGCAGGGCGCGGCGGTTACGATCAAGCTGGCCAGCGTGACCAGCATGAGCGGCGGCTTTGCGCGCTACGGCCAGGAACTCCAGCGCGGCATCGACCTCGCCATTGCCCAGATCAATAGCAAGGGGCTCGAGATCGGCGGCCGCAAGCATGCGATCGAGCAGACGGTCTACGACGACAAGACAGAGGCGGCCACATCGGCCAAGCTGGTCGAGAAAGCCGTGACCAGCGACAAGGCGCACATGGTGCTGGCCGGGCTGGGCAGCGTCATCGTCAAGGCATCGATTCCCGTGGCGCAGCGGCTGCAGTTCCCGATGATGACGCATTGGGCGCAGATCGACGGCGTGTTCGCCGGCCAGAAGGGGGCGCCCTTCATGTATGGCGCCATGGCGCCGTTCAGCCACTACTACACCGACATCTGCCGCATGGCGGCGGGCTTCGATAACCCCAAGGTCAAGACGGTGGCGATGATCACGCCCAATGATGAGCTGGGCGTGTTCACGGCCAGGGACTACCTGCCCAGCGACGTCAAGAAGTCGGGCCTTGAGCTGGTCGCGGTCGAGATGTTCCCGCCCAAGAGCCAGGACTACGCGCCGGCGCTGGAGCGCATCCGCCGCAAGGCGCCCGACATGCTCGTGATCAATTGCTACACGCCCGACATCATCGGTGTCTTCAAGGAGATGCAGGCAGTTAAGTATTTCCCGGCCATGATCGTGGTCGAGGCGCCGACCAAGCTGCACGAGAGCGTCGGCGACGCCATCAACGGCGTCTTCGCGCCGAGCTTCTGGGATCCCAGCCTCGACAAGACGAAGGACGCCTGGTTCGGCACCAGCCGCGACTTCGCCGGTCTCTACCAGGCCAAGCACGGCGAGGCGCCGCCCGATTTCGTGGCGGCCTGCGGTGCCAACAATGTCGTGATCTACGTCGAGGCCTTGAAGGCGGCCGGCGCCATCGACGATCCGAAGAAGATCAACGCCGCGTTCCGCGCCATGAACGGCGAGACCTTCTTCTCCGCCGTGCAGTTCAGCGACGACGGGCTCAACCGCCGCGGCGGCGCTTATCCCAGCCAATTCCAGGGCGGCCGGCCGCAACTCGTCTATCCGGCCGAGTCGCGCACGGCCACGGCGATGCATCCCTATCCCGGGTTTCGCAAGGCGTGAGTGCCGCGTAGCACGTAGGGCTTCGCGTATGACCACGTCCGACTTCATCCTGAGGAGGCCGCGCAGCGGCCGTCTCGAAGGATGGGCAACAATCTCCGCCGATCGTTCCAGCTGTTGTCGTATCGCTCGTGCGGTAGCCCACCCTTCGAGACGCTCGCTGCGCTCGCTCCTCAGGGTGAAGTCGATTGTCGGTCCGGAATGCATGGCGTCCTAACCTGATATTCCATATTAAGATATTGATTCCATAATTCATAATATGCGACAGTTGGCACATCGAAAGAAGGAGAGCCGGTGATGAACGTGGACAGTGGGGCAAACGATCGGTTTGCGCCGACGCGCCAGGTGCTCAATCGGGCGCTTCATGCGCCGGGCGAGATCTATGCCTCGCCCGAGGTTCTCCGACGCGAGATCCAGGAATACTTCATGCGCGACTGGCTATACGTCGCTCGGGTCGAGGAGCTGGCGAATCCCGGTGACTACATGGCGCTGCGGCCCGCCGGCGAGCCGATCATCGTGTCGCGTGATCGCACCGGCCAACTGCACGCCTTCTACAACATGTGCATCCATCGCGGCGTTCAGGTCGCGCACGGTTCAGGCAACGCACGCTCGTTCCGCTGCCCCTACCATGGCTGGGGCTACGACCTGTCGGGCCGGCTGACAGGCGCGACCTTCATGAAGGAAAGCGAAGGCTTCGACCCGGTGGGCTGCCGCATGCGGCCGCTGCTGCTCGATGTCTGGCGCGGCAACATCTTCGTCAATTTCGACGTTCAGGCCCGGCCGCTGGCCGAGTTCATCGCCGAGTTCGAAAAGGAATTCGCGATGCTGGGCATGGAGAACTGCCGGCTCGGCAACAAGATCGAGATCGAGGTGGAGTGCAACTGGAAGTTCGTCCACGAGAACCTGATGGACTTCTATCATGTGCGGGTCCTGCACGCGAAAACCTTCGGCGCCAAGTTCTCGTGGACCAACGACAACGTGACGTTAAAGCCGGATGGCGGACTCTCGATCTGGTATGACGCCGGTCCACCGACCCCGGGCGCCGAGCCATTGCTGGGCAAGATGCCGTGGTTGGCGGACAAGCCCGACAGCTTCGCCTGCACCGGTTTTCTCGCCCCCAACTTCACCATATTCGGCCGCATCGATTGCGTCCGTCCGATGATCGCCTGGCCGTTGTCGGTCGACCGCACGCGGCTGATCATCTACCAGCTGTTTCCGGAATCCTTCTTCGAGCGCGCCGATTTCCAGCACAAGCTCAAGATCTATCGCGACTATCAGGTCCAGGTGCTGGAGGAGGATCGCACGATGATCGAGTCGATGCAGAAAGCGATGTCCTCGCCGGCCTACGTGCCGGGCCGCATGAGCGTGCTGGAGAAGCCGCTGCACAACTTCCTGAACGGCTACATCGAGCGCATTTTCGGCGCCCGCGAGGCAGCCGAATGAGCGCGCCGGAACTGAGCCAGGCCGCCGAGGTCGCCATCCGCGACTACATGGCGGTGCGCGCCGGCGAGACCGTGCTGATCACAGCCGATACCGCGGGCGATCCCGACGTGGCCCAGGCGTTGTTCGCGACGGCCGAACGGGCCGGTGCCCGCGCTGCGCTGCTGATCTCGCCGCAGCTTCCCTTCCAGGGTCGCCTGGCCGACCCCTATGTCACGCCGACGCTGGCCGGCGCCGTGCTGGGATGCGACGTCTGGATCGACCTGACGTTTCCCTATCTCGCCGGCTCGCACGTCTACGACGAAGCGCTGAAGACCAACCGCGTGCGCTACATGCTGGGTGGGGACATCACCGCCGACGGTCTGATCCGGCTGTTCGGCCGGGTCGATCTCGACCGTTACTATGCCGTGCACCGGGCGTTCGACGACCTGATGAACGCGGCGACCGGTCGGCCCGTGCGCATCACCAATGGCCTGGGAACCGACGTCACGTTTCGCCTCGGTCAACGCGCGTTTGAGAAGCCGCGGCGGGCCGAGAAGCCCGGCCTCTACATCGTGCCGGGTTCGTGCACGATGTTCCCCGAGGTCGAGAGCGTGCAGGGCACGATCTGCGTCGGCTCGATCTTCCACGAATACTACACGCCGCTCGCTGAACCGATGACCTTTGAGGTCGACGGCAAGATCCGCGCGGTCCGTGGCGGTGGCAACGAACGCAGGGTGGCGGACCGGGCGCTGCGCCGGGCGGGCGGGGGCGCGTACGGCTATGTCATCCATTTCACGCACGGGATTCACCCGGCGGCGCGCGTCACCGGGCAGTCCTTCATCGAGGACATGCGCGCGGTCGGCAATAACGCCATCGGCCTGGGACTGCCGTTCTGGGTGCCGGGCGGCGGCGAGAACCATCCCGATGCCGTGCTGACCATGCAGAGCATCGCGGTGGACGGCGAGCGCATCGTCGAGGACGGTGCGATCGTCAGCCCGTCGGAACTGGCGCGACTGGCGGAGCAACTCACGCCTCTCTACGGCAGGTGACACATGAAGCCGGCACCGTTTGAATTCCACGCACCACGCGATCTTGT
>DATEIF010000297.1:0-11012 GCA_035279205.1 Vineibacter sp. | reverse complement strand
TCGATTCTGTTCGAACATCCCCCTTCCGCCCCTTCGGGGCACCTTCCCCCTCCGGGGGAAGGAATGGATCACATCCTCTCAGCGCAGCCCTGGCGAGGGGTGGTGACACATGTCCGGCAAGCCACGCGTGATCGTCGAGGCGCCCTCGGTGCTGGGCCTGTTTCCCAAAGGCGTCGAAACGTTGCCCGACGCGCTGCTGGCTGCCGGCCTGGCTGAGCAGCTGGACGCGCGGCGCGCCGGGCGCGTAACGCCGCCGCCGTACGATCCGAAGCGCGATCCCGGCACGCTGCTGCTCAATCCCCGCGGCCTGGCCGACTATGCCGTGGCGCTGGCCGACGCCGTCGGTGCCGTCGTGAAGGACGGCGCGTTCCCGATCGTGCTGGGCGGCGATTGTTCGATCCTGTTGGGCAACCTGTTGGCGCTGCGCCGTCGCGGGCGCTACGGGTTACTTTTCCTCGATGGCCATGCCGATTTCTATCAGCCGGAAGCCGAGCCCAACGGTGAAGCCGCATCGATGGACCTGGCACTGGCCACCGGGCGAGGGCCGCGCGTCGTCACCGACATCGAGGGGCGGCGACCATTGGTGCGCGACGAGGACGTGGTCGTCTGGGGCCGCCGCGATGCCGCCGTCGCCGCCGCCTACGGCAGCCAGCGCGTCGAGGATACGCCGATCCGCCTGATCGACCTGGACGCGGTGCGGGCGAGGGGAGCGACCACGGCCGCCGCGGACGCCATCAGCCATCTCGTACGGCCGGATCTCGAGGGCTTCTGGATCCACCTCGATGCCGACGTGCTCGACGACGCGATCATGCCGGCGGTCGACTACCGCATGCCCGATGGTCTCTCGTGGGACGAACTCCAGACTGTCCTGCAGGCGGCCGTCGGCAGCGGTCGTGCCGTGGGCATCAACGTCACGATCTTCAATCCGAAGCTCGACACCGATGGCGCCATTGCACGCGCCTTCACGCAGGTCCTGGCGCGAGGGCTGCGGACGTGATGTGGGCGTGGCGCAACTGTCATCCCGAGCGTCAGCGAGGGATCTCCTGCGAACGGCGCACGGTGCGTCTCTCGCGGGAGATCCCTCGCTGACGCTCGGGATGACGGGTTACTCCGCCGCCCGCCGTTCGCCCTCGGCGCGCCAGGCGCGCCACTCTGCCAGCGCCTGTTCCATGGTCATGAACACCGCGCCGTGCTCCAGCAGCTTCAGGATCAGGCGTTCCAGCATCATCATGCGATGGCCGCGGCCGATAACGTGCGGGTGGAACGTGTAGGTGAGGATGCCGCGCTCGCGGATGCGCGTCATGTAGGTGAAGTCGTCGACGAAGTTTTCCAGCACGTGCGTGGCGTTCGACAGCCCCTGCTGGATGGCGCCGTTGGGATTGCGCATGTACTCGAAGTAGGGAAAGTCGTCGAGCGACCAGCTGATGGGCATCTCGACCAGGGTCGTCTCGCGGCCACGCACGAACGGGGTCTTCAGCTCGGCGACGTCGCCCTGGCGTGCGAAGTAGCAGTCGTAGTCGTCGCCCATCAGCGAGCTGTCGTACTGGATGCCGTGCTTGAGCAGCAGCTCGATGGTGTGCGGGCTCAGGTCCCAGGACGGCGAGCGGTAGCCGCGCGCCCCCCGGCCGCTGATCTTCTTGATCGCCTCGTTGCCGCGCACGATCTCCTCTTCTTCCTCGGCGCGCTCGACCGTCGCCGGCGGCCGATGAGTCCAGCCGTGGTGCGCCAGCTCATGGCCGGCCTCGACGTAGGTCTCGACGCTGCGCCAGGCGCTCTCGATCGTGTGTCCCGGGGTGAAGAACGTCGCCTTGACGTCATAGCGCCCCAGCAGGTCGACGATGCGCGGGATGGCGACGATGTCGAACTCGCCTCGCGAAATTGGTGTCGGCGTGGTCATGCCGCGGGCGATGAAGCCAGACATATGGTCATGGTCGAACGTCAGGCAGGCGATGTGTCGGCGCATGGTTTCCTCCGCGGCATCCGTCGGCGCGGATTGTCGGCGTCCGTCCGGCGTGGCGCAAGCTGGTTGCGTTTCTGTGAACCGGCGTTCATGATGATCGTGGAGGCGACGCGTAAGTATGCGGCGCCACCGGATGAGGACGCGGGGACGCAGGATCCCACATAAGAGCGCCCATTGCGGTGGACCGTGGACGGGAGGGACCCTTGGTGTCTGAGCAATGCGTCAGCGCACGCGCAGTGGGCGTGGCAGGGATCGTCGTGCCATCACCAGAGAGGGGATGGTAGCCGATGTCGGCTGCCGAGTCCCTCGCCGATCGCGGCGTCGCAGCGCCGATCCTGACCGTCCAAGGTGTTTCCAAGAAATTCGGCGGCGTGACCGCCGTTCAGGATGTGTCGCTGGAGGTGCCGCGCGGCACCATCGTCTCCGTGATCGGCCCCAACGGTGCCGGCAAGACGTCGCTGCTGAACATGGTGTCGGGCTTCTACAAGCCTGACACCGGCGTCATCGCGCTGGAGGGCGGCGCCATCACGACGCTGCGGCCGAGCCAGATCGCCGCGCGGGGCATCGCACGCACGTTCCAGAACATCGCGCTCTTCAGCGGGCTCACCGTGCTCGACAACCTGATGCTGGGCCGCCACGTGCACATGCGGGCCGGCGTGCTGAGCAGCGCACTCTACTGGGGGCCGGCGCGCAGGGAAGAGATCGCCCACCGCCAGCGCTGCGAGGAGATCATCGAGTTCCTCAAGCTGCAGGATTTGCGCAAGCAGCAAACCGGCGCGCTGTCGTACGGCCTGCGCAAGCGCGTCGAGCTGGGCCGCGCGTTGGCGCTGGAGCCCAAGGTGCTGCTGCTGGACGAGCCGATGGGCGGCATGAACCAGGACGAGAAGGAGGACATGGCGCGCTACGTGCTCGATGTGAACATCGAGCGTGGCGTCACCGTGGTGCTGATCGAGCACGACATGGGCGTGGTGATGGACATCTCCGACCGCGTCTTCGTGCTCGACCGTGGCCGGCGCATCGGCGGCGGCACGCCCGAGGAAGTGCAGCGCACGCCTGCCGTGATCCAGGCCTATCTCGGCACATCGAAGGGAGGCGGCCAAGCATGAGCCTCGTCGACTCGTCCGACACCTGTACCTTGCCCAAGCTGCTGGCGCGCAACGCCCGGCAATGGCCGACCGATCCGGCGATGCGTGAAAAGAACCGCGGCATCTGGCAGACCTATGGCTGGGCCGACTACCACGCGCTGGTGCGCGACTTCGCGCTCGGGCTGGCGTCGCTGGGCTTCGCGCGCGGCGAGAAGCTGACCGTCATCGGCGACAACCGCCCGCAGCTCTACGCCGCCCAGCTGAGTGCATCGGCGCTGGGCGGCTACTCGGTGCCGGTCTACCAGGACTCCATCGCCGCCGAGCTGGTCTACGTGCTGAACCATGCCGAGGTCTCGGTCATCGTCGCCGAGGACCAGGAGCAGGTCGACAAGATCCTGTCGCTGAAGGACCAGCTGCCCAACCTGCGCTGGCTCATCTACGACGATCCGCGCGGCATGACGGGCTATGCCCGCTACCCGTTCATCAAGTCCTTTCCCGACGTGGTGGCGGCGGGGCGCGCCTTCGGGCAGGCGCAGGCTGGCTTCTTCGAGGCCGAGCTGGGCAAGGGCGCTGCCGACGACGTGGCGATGATCGCCTACACCTCGGGCACCACCGGCAATCCCAAGGGCGCGATGCTGACGCACCGCAACCTGATCACCATCGCCGAGGCGTTCGCTCAGTCCGAGGGCATCCGCCACGGCGACAACTGGCTCTCGTACCTGCCGATGGCCTGGCTTGGCGATGCCACCTTCACGGTCGGCGTCGGCCTGGTGGTGGGGACCACGGCGAACTGCCCGGAGAGCCCCGAGACCGTGCAGCGCGACCTGCGCGAGCTGGGCCCCAGCGGCCTGGTGGCGCCGCCGCGCATCTGGGAGAGCATGCTGACCACGGTGCAGGTCAAGGGCGACGATGCCACGCCGCTCAAGCGCTGGGTGTTCGAGCGCTTCCGCCGCATCGCCGAGCAGGTCGAGCTGGCGCGCTCCGAAGGCAGGCCGGTGACGGCCGGCCAGCGCTTCTGGTACGCGCTCGGCGAGTTCCTGGTCTATGGCCCGGTGCGCGACCAGCTCGGCCTGCGCCGCGCCCGCACCTGCTACACCGGCGGCGCGCCGCTCGGGGCGGACAATTTCCGCTTCTTCCGCTCCTTCGGCATCAACCTCAAGCAGGTCTACGGCGCCACCGAGGCCTCGGCGCTGATCGCCTGCCAGCCCGACCGCGAAGCCGATCCCAACTCGGTCGGCCGCACCCTGCCGGGCATCGACGTGCGGGTCGACGATCGCGGCGAGGTGCTGGTCAACGGCTCGAACGTCTTCAAGGGCTATTTCAAGCAGGACGAGATCACGCGCGAGACCTTCACATCGGACGGCTGGCTCAAGACCGGCGATGCCGGCTTCGTCGATCCGCGCGGCCACCTGGTCATCATCGATCGCGCCCGCGATGTCGGCAAGCTGTCGGACGGCACGCCGTTTGCGCCGCAGTTCGTCGAGAACAAGCTGAAGTTCAGCCCCTTCATCCGCGAGGCGGTGGCATTCGGCGACAACCAGCCGTTCGTCGCCGCCATGATCGCCATCGACATGACCACGGTCGGCACCTGGGCCGAGCGGCGCAACCTTGCCTACACCAGCTTCATGGACCTCAGCCGCAAGCCCGAGGTGGCCCAGCTGGTCGGCGAGGAGATCGCCAAGTGCAACGCCACCCTGCCGGAAGCGGCGCGCGTTCAGCGTTTCCTGCTGCTCAACAAGGAGCTCGATGCCGACGACGCCGAGATGACACGCACCCGCAAGGTGCGCCGCCGGTTCGTCGCCGAGAAATATGCCGCTGTGATCGAGGCGTTCTACAGCGGCAAGCGCGAGGTCGAGGTGGCGATGGAAATCACGTTCGAGGACGGCCGCAAGACGACGCTGACGTCGACCATCGCGCTGCACGGCGAGGCGCCGCCCGTGGCAGCCCGCCAGGCAGCCTAGGAGCGGACGCGCCATGGAGTGGGAATTTACGCTGCTGCTGCTCGTCAACGGCATCCTGATCGGGCTGATGTACGCGCTGATCGCGCTGGGCTTCGTGCTGGTCTACAAGGCGACCGACGCCATCAACTTCGCGCAGGGCGAGTTCGTGATGTCGGCCGGCATCATCGCTGCCGTCGTCGTGGCGGCGTCGACCAGCTTCTTCCTCGGTGCCGTCGTGGCGCTGGCGGCGATGATCCTGTTCGGCTTCCTGCTCGAGCGCGCCATGCTGCGGCCATTGCTGGGGCGGCCGATCGTGGCCGTCATCATGGCGACCATCGGCCTCGCGGCGCTGCTGCGCGGCGTGATGCCGCTGATATTCGGCCCCGGCACGCGGCCGATACCGCTGCCGGAGTTCATCGGCGAGGATCCCATTCCGCTCGGCCCGGTCATGCTGCAGCCGGTCCAGCTGGTCGGCGCCGGCGTCTCGATCGTCTTCCTGGCCGGCTTCAGCTGGTTCTTCCTGAAGAGCCGCATGGGTATCGCGATGCGGGCGGTGGCCGACAACCAGCAGGTCGCCATGGCCATGGGCATC
Source organism: Vineibacter sp. (assembly GCA_035279205.1). GTDB lineage: Bacteria > Pseudomonadota > Alphaproteobacteria > Reyranellales > Reyranellaceae > Vineibacter. The sequence goes on along the minus strand of DATEIF010000297.1, from coordinate 5,435 downwards.
AACGTCGAGCGCTACTTCGCGCTGGCCTGGGCCATGGCCGGCATCGTCTCGGCGTTGGGCGGCGTGGTGTGGGGCTCGATGCTGGGCGTCGACGTGCATCTGTCGCTGGTCGGGCTCAAGGTGTTCCCGGTCGTCATCCTGGGCGGCCTCGACTCGATCGTCGGCGCCGTGGTCGGCGGCCTGATCATCGGCATCGTCGAGAACCTGGCGGCCGGCTACATCGATCCCTATGTCGGCGGCGGCACCAAGGATTTCGCGCCCTACGTGGTGATGATCCTGGCGCTGATGATCAGGCCCTACGGCATCTTCGGCAAACGCAAGATCGAACGCGTGTAGGTGGCATCCCTTCTCCCCGCGCAGGCGGGGAGAAGGTGGCGCGAAGCGCCGGATGAGGGGCTTGGCGCTGCAGTAGACGGAGGTCGGTTTGGAGCGTGTGCATATCGTGGCGCTAGGCGGTTGCCCGGTGGCGGCAGCCCCTCATCCGCCCCTTCGGGGCACCTTCTCCCCGCCTGCGCGGGGAGAAGGGAGGTAAGCCATGTTCCATCGCGAGTCGGGCATCTTCAAGACGACCTACGGCGCCGACATGGCGCTCTACCCGCTGCCGGTGGCGAAAATCACGGTGGCCGCCATGGCCGCCGTCGCGGTCCTGCTGCCCATCGTGCTGCTCAGCGTCGCGGCGCCCCTGGTCGCCAACTATTACCTGTCGATCATCAACCTGATCTTCATCGCCATCGTGGGTGCGCTGGGGCTGAACATCCTGGTCGGCTACACCGGCCAGATCTCCATCGGCCATGCCGCCTTCATGTCGGTGGGTGCCTACACGGCCGCCAATCTCGCCGTGAAGTTCGGCCTGCCGTTCTGGATCACGTTGCCGGCCGGTGGCCTGATGGCGGCATTGATCGGCGCCGTCGTCGGCATTCCCAGCTTGCGCATCAAGGGTCTGTACCTGGCGATCGCCACCCTGGCCGGCCAGCTCATCATCGAGTGGACCATCAACCACGTGCCGGCGATCTCGGGCGGGGCCCAGGCCTCGATCGAGGTCCCCAAGCCGAACCTGTTCGGCTACGAGTTCAAGACCCAGGGCCAGCTCTATTTCTTCCTGCTGTTCTTCGTCGTCGTGGCCATCGTGGCGACGCTCAACCTGGTGCGCAGCCGCATCGGACGCGCCTTCGTCGCCATCCGCGACCAGGACATCGCCGCCGAGATCATCGGCATCAACATCTATCGCTACAAGCTGCTGGCGTTCGCGATTTCCTCGTTCTACGCCGGCGTCACCGGCGTGCTCTACACGTACTATCTCGGTATCGCCAACTACGAGCAGTTCCAGATCGTGGTGTCGATCGACTACCTGGCGATGATCATCATCGGCGGCCTGGGGTCGGTGCTGGGCTCGATCCTGGGGGCCGTCTTCGTGACATTGCTGCCGATCGCGATTACCTGGATCGTCGAGGGCATCGGCTCGATGCTGTTCGAGATGCAGCAGATCCAGCATGTCGTCTCGAACGCGCGCGTCATCACCTTCGGGTTGCTGATCATCGTGTTTCTCATTCTCGAGCCCGAGGGGCTCAACCGACTGTGGCGTAATATCCGCAGCTATTTCCGAGTCTGGCCGTTCTCGTACTGATCGGCCTGCGGTGTGGGCAGAGGATAGGGAGGGTACAATGTCGAGAACTACAAGTCGTCGGGCGCTCACGACGCTGTTGGCGGCCGGCGCCCTGTTGGCCGGCACGCCGGCCTGGGCGCAGAAGGAGATCGTGGTCGGCATGCAGACCGATCGTGTCGGCCCGACTCAGAATGTCGGTTCCGTCATGGCGACGGCGTTCCACGACTACGTGGCGCTGATCAACGCCAAGGGCGGGGTCGAGGGCTACAAGATACGGGTCGTCGAGGTCGACAACGAGTACAAGGTGCCGCCCGGCGTCGAAGGCTACGAGCGGCAGAAGAAGGAGGGTGCGGTCTCGATCGCGCTCTACGGCACGCCCATCGTGGCGGCCGTCACCCAGCGCCTGACGGAGGACAAGATTCCCGGCACGTCGCCGGGCTTCGGCACCGCCGCCGGCGCCGACGGCAAGCGCTATCCGTACTCGTTCCCGATCGCGGCCAGCTACTGGTCGCAGGGCGCGATGGGCGTCAAGTTCGCCAAGGACAAGCTGGGCGGCAACCTGAAGGGCAAGAAGATCGCCTACCTGTTCTACGACAATCCGGCCGGCAAGGAGCCGCTGCCGATCCTCGAGGACCTGGCCAAGAGCGAGGGCTTCGAGCTCAAGACCTTCGCCGTGCCGGCGCCGGGCGTCGAGATGGGCGCCCAGGTGCTCGACATCGCCCAGCGCTTCCGCGCCGATTTCGTGATCGCGCACCTGTTCGGCCGCTCGCCGTCGGTGTCGATCAAGGAGTTCAAGCGCGTCGGCTTCCCGCTCAGCAAGGTGATCAGCTTCGTGTGGGGATCGGCCGAGGCCGATATCGACGCGGCCGGCGGCTTCGGCGTCGCCGAGGGCTACTACACCATGCAGTTCGCCGGCGTCGGCACCGACTACGCGGTGCACAAGGACATCGCCGCGATGTACAAGGCGCAGGGCAAGGAACCGCCCAAGGAGATGGCCTCGACCGTCTACTACAACCGTGGCGTCGTCTGGGCCGCCATGCATGTCGTGGCGATGCGCAACGCCATCAAGGCCAAGGGCGGCGCCATGCCGACCGGCGAGGACGTGAAGAAGGGCTTCGAGGCGGTGAGCGCCAAGGATCTCGAGGCGCTGGGCGGCGTGGCGCCGCCGCTGGCCATCACGCCGGAGGACCATGAAGGCGGCGGCTGGGTCCAGGTCTTCCAGGTCAAGGGCGGCAAGCTCGTCAAGGCCACCGAGTGGACGCAAGCCTACCGCGACGTGCTGAAGAAGCATCTCGACGCCGAAGCCAAGAAGGCCGGCGGCTGATCTCGCGGCCCTCCCCCGCGTGCCGGCGGGGGAGGGCTGCACCGACAGGAGTCTGCGTCTCCATGCTGAGCCTGAACAACGTCGAAGTCGTCTACGACGGCGTGATCCTGGTGCTGAAGGGCGTGTCGATCACCGCCGGCCTGGGCAGGATCACGACCTTGCTCGGCGCCAATGGCGCCGGCAAGACGACAACCCTGAAGGCGATCTCGGGCGTGCTGCGCTCCGAGCGCGGCGAGGTCACCAAGGGCACGGTGACGCTCGATGAGCGGCGCATCGACGGCATGCAGCCGTTCGACGTCACGCGGCTGGGCCTGGCGCAGGTGTTCGAAGGCCGCCGCGTCTTCGAGCACCTGACCACCGAGGAGAACCTGATCGCGGGCGGCCATATCCGGCCCGACATGCGCGAGATCCGCCAGAGCATGGAACTGGTGTACAGCTACTTCCCGCGCCTGAAGGAGCGGCGAGGCCAGCAGTCGGGCTACCTCTCCGGTGGCGAGCAGCAGATGCTGGCGATCGGCCGCGCGCTGATGAGCCGGCCCAAGGTGGTCCTGCTCGACGAGCCGTCGCTGGGCCTGGCGCCGATGCTGGTCGAGGAGATCTTCGGCATCGTGCAGAAGCTGGTGAAGAACGAGGGCCTCACGGTCCTGCTGGTCGAGCAGAACGCGACCTTGGCGCTGGAGATCGCCGACCACGGCTACGTGATGGAGAACGGCCGCATTGTGCTCGAAGGCGCCGCCGCGAGCCTGCGCGAGAACGCCGACATCAAGGAGTTCTATCTCGGCCTCAACGAGGTCGGCTCGCGCAAATCCTATCGCGACGTCAAGCACTACAAACGCCGCAAACGCTGGCTGTCTTGAGTTTTCCCTCCCCCAGCTTTGCTGGGGGAGGTGGCCGAAGGCCGGAGGGGGAGCCCACGTGGTCGCGCCATTGCGAACACCACGTTGGCTCCCCTCCGCCCCTTCGGGGCACCTCCTCACTGCGTGGGGAGGATCTGCAGCTACAGCCCCGGCTTCAGGCCGAGCGAGGCGATGTAGCTCCAGCGGATCGTGCCGTTGGCGAAGCGGGCGCCCTCCAGGTACTGCGCCAGCGCTGCCGCGATGCGGGCCGGCGATAGCGGCAGTGGATCGCCCCAGCGCGCCGGCGGCCGGTCGGCGACGGCGACGATGGCGTCCCAATCGGCCGGGCGCGGGATCGATACCACGGTCGAGAGGCTGTCGAGGTTCTTGTACGTCCAGAAGCTCCAGCCGATGCCGTGGCGCTCCTGCAGCGTGCGAAAGCTCTCGTTCCAGTCGTCGGTCAGCTCGCCGGTCTCGCCCAGGAACAGCGGTACGTCGTGGCGGTAGCTGAAATCGAGATGGCGCTGGATCGAATCGCGGCGCGTGCTGGCCCAGAAGCTGTGGAACGTATAGGCGAGGTTGGGCGCGAACGGCGGGCCGAACATGTCGAAGCTCGAGCTCCACTGGCCGCCGCCGAGGAAGATGATGCGGTTCGGGTCGACCGACCGGATCGCCGCGGTCGCCTCGCGATAGAACGGTTCGAGCTTGCCGTTGAGGTAGGCCACGTCGTGATAGGGCGCGATCGGCTCGTTGAGCAGGTCGTAGCCCAGGATCGTCGGATCATCGCGATAGCGCGCCGCGATGTGGCGCCACAGGTCGATGGTCAGCCGCCGGTGCGCCGGCACGTAGAACATCAGCGGATAGCCCGGCCCGTCGTCGTGGTTGATGCCGGTCTGGCCGCCGGGCGCGGCGTGGATGTCGAGCACGACGCGCAGGCCGTGCGTGCGCGCCCAGCCGATGACGCGATCGAGCCGCCCATAGCCTTCGCCCTCGAAGCACGGTGGCGCGCCGGCCGTGACGAAGTGCCGGTAGTGCAGTGGGATGCGCACCATGTTGAAGCCGACCTGGGCGATGAAGCGCAGGTCGTCCTCGGTAATATAGTTGTCACGATAGGTCTGCCAGAAGCGGGCCGCCGCCGCCGGCCCGACCAGGCGCGCGATGGCGCCCTCGATCTGGTGCGGCGCCTTGGCGCGCTCGAACTTGAACATGTAGCCCTCGGGCATCAACCAGTTGCCGAGGTTGATGCCTTTGAGCTGCAGCGTCGTGCCGTCGGGCGCCACGAAGCGGCGGCCCTCGATGCGCACAAGACCCTCGCTCGGCCGGGCGGCGGCCGGCGGCGGCAGGGCGGCGATCAAGGGCAGGGCAAGAAAAAGGCGACGACGCACGGGCACCATGACTTCATTATTGCTGGACAGAGTAGATCGCGACTGGCGACCGCGGTAGTAAAATACGTGCAAGACGCGCGCCATGCGGCGTCGCTGCCGCGCCGTCGCAAGGAGATTGACGCCGATCATGTTCACGGCTTTGTGGGTTGGCCTGTCCATTGCGGTTCTCGTTGTCCTGACCGGCCGGTTCCGGCTGCACCCGCTGATGGCGCTGCTGGGCATTGTCGTCGCCTTCGGCATCGCGGCCGACATGACGACCAGCTCGGTTGGGCGCGCCTTCGGCATCG
>DATEIF010000296.1:0-10630 GCA_035279205.1 Vineibacter sp. | reverse complement strand
CGTTCGCGGTCCATGTAGGCCAGGCCGCACTCGAACGGCGGATGATGCATGAACAGGATCGTCGGCCGGTCCTGCTCGGCCAGCCGTGCCTCGAGCCAGTCCAGCCGCTCTGTGCACAGTTCGCCATGTCCCTTGCCGGGTACCAGCGTATCGAGCGCGATCAGGCGTACGGCCTGCGCCTCGATGGTGTACTGCAGGAAGCCGCTGGCCGGCAGATAGCGATGATCGGCAAAGGCGGCGCGCAGGGGATCGCGCGCATCGTGATTGCCCGGGATCAGGTAGAACGGCATTTCAAGGGGCGCCAGCAAGGTCCGCAGGCGGGTGTACTCCACCGGCGCACCGGCATCGACCAAGTCGCCGGTCACCAGGATCATGTCGGGGCGCGGTTGCAACGCGTTCAGGTGGGCCACAGCCTTGGCGAGAAAGACGGCCGTATCGACCCGGCCGTAAGCGATCTGCCCTTCGGGCTTGATGTGCGTATCCGAGATCTGCGCAATCAACATCAGTGCGGTTCCTCCTGGGCCGCGACTTTAGAGCCAGTCTCACCTGAAGGCGATTGGTGATTGATCCACGCCGTCATCCCGCTTGAGCCATCACGTCATCCCGAGCGCAGCGAGGGATCTCCCGCGAATGGCCTGCCGTGCGTCTTTCCGGGAGATCCCTCGCTGCGCTCGGGATGACTGCGATGCCCGCTCCAGCGTCACGTCTTCTGCCGCGCAGCCTTGCGCTTGAGGTCCTCGATGTGGTCGCGCAGGCCCTCGGCGTGCGGGTTGTGCTTGAGGCATTCCTCGAAGGCGCGCGCGGCACCATCATACTGTTCGCGTTCCTCCAGGATCATGCCCAGGCCCGACCAGGCTCCGAAGTGGCGCGGCTCCAGCACCACCGTGCGCTGGATATCGGCCACCGACGCATCGTAATCGCCGCGCATCCACTGCACCGTGGCGCGCTTGTTCCAGGCTTCGGCAAAATCCGGTGCTTTCTCGATCAGCGACGTGAAGGTCTCGACGGCGCCGTCGAGATCGCGGGCCTGGATCTGGCGCAGGCCACGCGCCATCAGGGCATCGAGCGCCGAATCGTCCGATGCCGTCCAGGTCTCCCAGATTGCCTGGATCAACAGCCGCGCCTGCATCGGGTCGGTCACGGTCCTGAGCCGGTCGAACAACCCGTCGAGTGCAGGATCCTTCTGGGTGGCCATGGCAGGTGCGGTAAGGCTGGCAGCAAGACTGAGGACAAGGGCGAGGCGACGCATCGGTCTCTCCGGGCAGCGACGCAACGCCACGTTACACCAATTCGCTCCTCCACGCAGTGGGAGAGGTGGCCGAAGGCCGGAGGGGAGCCGCCTGTCATCCCGAGCGCAGCGAGGGATGACAGCTGGGCGGCCTCGCTCCCCGATGATCGCCCGCCGTTAGGTCCCGGAGAACTTCGGCGCCCGCTTGGCCACAAAGGCGCTCAGCCCCTCCCACGAATCGTCCGAGCGCGATACCGCCGCCAGGGTCTGCGCCTCGTCCTCCAGCTGCGATTCGAGGCCCTGCGTGCGGGCGCGCAGCATGGTCTGCTTGATGCCTTCATAGGCACGCGTGGGGCCGCTGGCGAAGCGTTGCGCCGTGCGCTCGGCTTCCGCCATCAGGTCCTGCGGCGCCGTCACGAAATCGACCAGCCCGGCACCGAGCGCATCGCTGGCCGCCAGCGTCTCGGACATCAGCAGAAAACGCTTGGCGCGGGAAAAACCCATGCGCTGCGACAGGGTTATGGTCGAGCCCGAATCGGCGCTGAACCCGATCATCGGAAAAGCGGCAGTGAAGCTCACCCCGGCCGCGGCGTAAACGATGTCGGCGGCAGCGACCAGCGACACGCTGCCGCCCGCAACGTTGCCCTGCACCGCGGCCACGACCGGTGCCCGCATGCGCATGAACCGCGCGATCGCGGAATGCAGATCCGCCGTCCAGCTCTTCACGATGCCCGGCAGCGCCGCGCGCTCGCGCACGAACGATTTGATGTCGCCGCCGACGCTGAAGAACCGGCCGCGCGCGCTGATCAGCACGGCCCTGACGTCCTCGCGGTCGCCGAGCTCGATGGAAAGCTCCCGCAACTCCCGGCAGAACGTGGCATCGATCGGATTGCCGCGTTCGGGTGTATTGAGCGTCAGCCGCGCCAGGCCGTCCGCCACGGTGCACTCGATCGCCGTCAAGCTGGCCAGGTCCATCCAATCCTCCCTATCGTTCTGCCCCTGCCGCACCTCTTCATATTGGGCCGCGGGGTCCTCGACAATCGCGTTCCCGCGAGCCGACAAAACGATTCTTGTCGAAATCGTACATTATAGTACTATTTTCTTCCGTATTAAATCCAGGCAGCTGCATGCGGGACCCCGCATGAGCTGATGTCCCGAAGCCCCTGAGACGACGGATCGACCATGGCTGATCTGCCCGCCCTGCGCGAGTTCCGCACCGAGACGACCCGCGACGGCATCCTGCATCTGGTCTTCGACATGCCGGGCCGGTCGATGAACGTCTTCTCCAACGCGGCGATCCATGAGATCGAGGCTTTCGCGACCTGGCTGCATACCGCCGACGTCCGTGGCGTGGTCATCCGTTCCGGCAAGGCATCGGCCTTCTGCGTGGGCGCCGATCTTGGCGAACTCGGCGTTGCCTACGACATGATCGTGGCCGCGCCGCCTGCCCACCGCAAGCGCATCGCGCGCGATCATTTTGCGCCCATCGGCCGCGCGTTCCGCAGGCTCGAAACCGCAGGCAAGCCGGTGGCGGCCGCGATCCATGGCTTGGCGCTGGGCGGCGGTTGCGAGCTGGCGCTGGGAACGCACTACAGGGTGCTCACCGACACGCCGCAGACGGCGCTCGGCCTGCCCGAGTCGCTGGTGGGCCTTCTGCCGGGCGGTGGCGGCACGCAACGCTTGCCGCGGTTGATCGGCCTGGAGAAGTCGCTGCCCGTGCTGCTCAACGGTGCCCGACTCTCGCCCGCCGATGCCTTGGCCGCCGGCGCGACGGACGCAGTCGTCCCCGCCGGCGATGAAGTCACCACCGCCGAACGCTGGGTGCGTGCTGCGACCGACGCCAGCCAGCCCTGGGACCGACCGGACTGGCGCCCGCCATCGGCGCCGCAGGTACGGGGTGCGCTGACGGCAATCCGCCAGGCCGTTCTCGACGAGACCGGCGGCCACTATCCCGCGCCACTCGCCATCCTGGACTGCCTGGCGCGCGGCCTGCCACAGACGATGGACGCAGCCATCGCCGAGGAGATCGATGTCTTCGCCGATCTCATCAAGCGGCCAGAGCCACGCAACATGATCCAGACTCTGTTCCTGGGGAAACAGGACTACGACAAGCGCCGCAAGGCCGGCACGCTGCCGGACTTCGTCGCTGCCGTCCTGAGCGAGGTCGGCGCGGCACTGAACGGCGCGGCCGATGCCGACGCCACGTCCTTCGCCGGCTTCGCTGGCGGCCGCAACCGCAGGCCGTCGGCAGCATGGTCGGCGCGCGACGGCATCTGGTTCGAGCAACCCGAGAGCGACATCGAGCGACGCGCTGCGGTACTGATGACGGCTGCCGCCAACGCCGTGCGCGCCCGCGCGAGCGTCCTCAGCGGCGAAGAGCAGCGGCTCGCCGACTACGCCGCGGTCAAGGAACTCGGCTTCCCGGCCTATGCCGGCGGCCCCTTCGCCGTGCTGGCGCGTTTGGGGTGACCGTTTACTGTCATCCTGAGCGCAGCGAAGGATCCTTTGAGCGGTCCTGGCGCACTATGCCTCAGTGAGCCCTGCTCGTGCAAAACGACGGTCTAAGAGATCCTTCGCTTCGCTCAGGATGACATCTAATACGACTTCGGCAGGTCCAGCACCTTCTCGGCGATGAAGGACAGGATGAGCTGCTCGGTGATCGGGGCTATGCGTGTCACCGTCACTTCGCGCAGCAGGCGCTCGACGTGGTACTCCTTGGCATAGCCGAAGCCGCCATGCGTCAGCACCGCCTGCAGGCAGGCATCGTAACCCGCACGGGCGCCGAGAAACTTCGCGGCATTGGCCTCGGCGCCGCACGGATGCCCGGTGTCGTAGAGCTCGGCCGCACGGATTGCCATGAGATAGGCCGACTCCAGGTACATCCAGCGCTCGGCGAGCGGATGCTGAATGCCCTGGTTCTGCCCGATCGGCCGGTCGAAGACCACGCGTTCGCGCGCATACTTCGCCGCCCGCCGCAGCGCGTCCTGGCCGATGCCGATCGCCTCCATGGCGACCAGCACGCGCTCCGGATTCAGGCTGTCGAGGATATAGGAGAAGCCCCTGCCCGCCTCGCCGACCCGGTGCTCCTCGGGGATGAACAGCCCGTCGATGAAGATGGCGTTGGAATCGACGGCCTTGCGGCCCATCTTCGGGATACGGCGCACCTCGATCTTGGCGCGGTCGAGATCGGTGTAGAAGATGGTGATGCCGTCGGTCGGCCGCTTGACGTCCTCATAGCGTGTCGTGCGCGCCAGCAGCATGATCTTGTTGGCGACCTGCGCGGTGGAGGTCCACACCTTCTGTCCGTGCACCACGTAGCCGCCGGGCACCTTCTCGGCGAACGTCTTGATGCGCGTCGTGTTGAGGCCGGCATCGGGCTCGGTGAAGCCGAAGCAGCACTGATCCTCGCCCGAGACCAGACGCGGCACCCAGGCCTGTTTCTGCGCCGGCGTGGCGTGCACCACGATGGGATGCGGGCCGAACAGATTGATATGGACGGACGAGGCTGCCGCCATGCCACCGCCGTGGCTCGCCACCTCGTGCATCATGATCGCCGCCTCGGTGACGCCCAGCCCGGAGCCGCCATATTCCTCGGGCATGGTGATGCCGAGCCAGCCGGCATCGGCCATCGCCTTGTGGAAGGTGCGCGGGAATTCGCCGTCGTCGTCGCGCTGCAGCCAGTATTCATCGCCGAAGCGCGTCACGACCGCGCGCACGCCCTCGCGGATCGACTGGAGGTCCTCCGCGCTGCTCTTCGGCCTTGACGGGTGTGCATTCATCGGGGATCACCGTTTCTCGCAAATTAGCTTGCATATATATCATACGCAAGTGTATTAATTTTTCATGGTCGAGCGCACCCTGTTCCGCGAGGAACACAACATCTTCCGCGAAACCGTGCGCCGCTTCGTCGAGCGCGAGATCGTCCCCCACCACGCCCAGTGGGAGAAGGATGGCATCGTCCCGCGCGATCTGTGGCTGAAGGCGGGCGCTGAAGGCCTGCTGTGCTGCACGGTGCCGCCGGAATATGGCGGCCTCGGCCTCGATTATCTGTTCGATGTCGTGGTGTTCGAGGAGCTGTGGCGGGTCGGCGCCAGCGGTCCCGGCTTCTTGATCCACACCGATCTGGTGGCCACCTACATCCTCTCCTTCGGCACCGAGGCGCAGAAGCGCACCTGGCTGCCCAGGATGGTGCGCGGCGAGGCGATCGGCTCGCTGGGCATGACCGAGCCGCACGCCGGCTCCGACCTGAAAGCAATCCGCACCCGTGCAGCGCGCGACGGCGACGACTACGTCATCAACGGCCAGAAGGTGTTCATTTCCAACGGCCAGCTGTGCGACGTCCTGGTGCTCGCCACCAAGACCGACAGCCAGGCCGGCGCCAAGGGCATCACACTGTTCCTGGTCGAGGGCGACCGCGCCGGCTTCCGCCGCGGCCGCAATCTCGAGAAGCTCGGCATGCACGCGCAGGACACGTCGGAACTGTTCTTTGACGATGTCCGCGTACCGGCGACGAACATGCTGGGCCAGGAGGGCCGCGGCTTCGCCCACATGATGACCAAGCTGGCGCAGGAACGCCTGGCGCAGGCCATCCGTTCGGCCCTGGTAACGCAGACGATCATCGATTGGACCGTGGACTACACCGCGCAGCGCAAGGCCTTCGGCAAGACCATCGCCGATTTCCAGAACACGCAGTTCAAGCTCGCGGAACTGCAGACCGAGGCGACCGTCGCGCGCGTCTTCACCGACAAGTGCATCGATCTCTTCATGCGCGGCCAGCTCGACCCGGTCGAGGCCGCCATGGCCAAGATGTTCACCGCCAACCTGCACTGCAGGACGGCCGACGAATGCCTGCAGCTGTTCGGCGGCTGGGGCTACATGTGGGAGTATCCGATCGCGCGGGCCTATGCCGACGCACGCATCATCAAGATCGCCGGCGGCTCGATCGAGATCATGAAGACGATCATCGCCCGGCACATGTTCGCCGGCAAACGCCCGGTCCGCGCCGCAGCGCAGTAGTGCCTCTTCCTCCCCACGCAGTGGGGAGGTGCCCCGAAGGGGCGGAGGGGAGCCAACGTGGTCTTGGTAATGGAGACCACGTCGGCTCCCCCTCCGGCCTTCGGCCACCTCCCCCAGCTTCGCTGAGGGAGGGAATAATCACCCGGCGTGCTGGCGACGCAGTTCGCGCTTCAGGACCTTGCCCGTGGGCGTCATGGGCAATGCGTCGACGAAGACGATGGACTTCGGCACTTTGTAGCCCGCGATGTACTGGCGGCAGAACCCGATCAGCTCGTCGGGCGTTGCGGACGCATCCTTGCGCAGGATCACGAGCGCCTTGACGGCCTCGCCCCACTTCTCGTCCGGCACGCCGATCACCGCCGATTGAGCCACGGCCGGATGCTTGCTGAGCGCATTCTCGACCTCGGTCGAATAGATGTTCGACCCGCCCGACACGATCATGTCCTTGACGCGATCGACGATGAAATAGAGGCCGCTCTGGGCCCGGTAGCCGGCATCGCCGCTGCGATACCAGCCGTTTTCCTGAGCCGCCTCGGTGTCGGCCGGCTTGTTCAGGTACTCCTTGAAGATCGACGGCGTGCGGATCAGGAACTCGCCGGTTTCACCGTCGGGCAGCACGTTACCGGCGGCATCGGCGACCCTGATCTCGATCAGCGGCAGCGGCGTGCCGCAGGATTTCAGGTTCTCCTCGTTGTTGAAGTCGTGCTCGTGCGGGCGCAGCAAGGTCACCGCACCCGATGTCTCGGTCGCGCCGTAGAACTGCATGAACTCGCATTTCATCTCGGCGATCGCGCGCTTGATCAGCCCGAGCGAGATCGCCGAGCCGGCGTACATGACAAGCCGGAAGCAGGAGAAATCGGTTGTCGCCGCATCGGGGTGATCGAGCAGCATCTGGATGGTGGCGGGCACCAGCATGCCGATCGTGGGCCGCGTCTCGCGGATCGCCGCCAGCACCGCCGCCGGATTGAACTCCGGCAGCACGATCACCGCGCCGCCGTTGTAGAGGCTCTGCAGGCAGATGCCGATACCCGCCAGATGGTAGTTGGGCAACGCGAACAGATGCACATCATCCGGTCCCCAGCGCAGCGCCGGCTCGAAATGCTCGCACAGCCGCATGTGCATGAACGACCCGTGCGTCAGCTCGACGCCCTTGGGCTGGCCGGTGGTGCCCGACGTATAGAGGCGAAGCGCCGTATGGTGCAGCGGAATGTCGAGACGCGGGTCATGCTCGCTGGCGCCGCCGAGAAAACCCTCGAGGCCGCCATCATCGGCGCTGGCGTCGATTGCAACGATCTCGGCGGACAGACCCGACGAGTCGAGCGCCTTGGCCAGCGTCTCGGCAAAGGCCGGCTCGACGAACACGGTCGCGGGCTTGCTGTCCTGCAGGATCGCCGACAGCTCATGGGCCGTCAGGCGCCAGTTGAAGGGCAGGAACGGCACATCCGCCTTGAAGGCGCCGAACATGAGCTCGAGATAGGTCGCCGAGTTCTTGCCGTAGAAGGCGATGGCGCTGGTCGTCGCCGCACCGCGCGCGATCAGGGCATTGGCAATGCGGCTGGCGCGGGCATCGAACTGGCGCCAGCTGCTGGTCCTGCCGCCGAAGCGCAGCGCCGGCGCCGCACCGCGCACCCGCGCGTGATAGCGCGAGACATCCGCCATGCTGGCGATCTCGGGGTAAATCCACATACCGTCCTCCCTTGGCGGCTCAGGTGCTCCTGCCCTGCCGCTCCTTTTCGGCTGAGACCCTCAAGGCCTCGCGCGCGTCCTTCCAATCCTGCTCGGTCATGGCGCTCAGATCGGCGAACGTGCTGGGTGCCGCCAGGTGCTGTCCGCCGTCGATCGCGATGGTCTCGCCGTTGATGTAGCCGCAGGCGTCGGACATCAGCAGGATCGCGAGGTTGCGCAGCTCCTGCATGCGTCCGTAGCGGCGCAGCGGCACCGTCTCGAACCGCGTGGCGCTGGCCGAGGCGCCCGGTATCGGGCTCAGCTTCTCCCACGCGTTGGCCGTCGGAAACGGTCCCGGCGCGATTGCGTTGAGGCGGATGCCCTTCGGCCCCCACTCGACCGCCAGCGACTGCGTCATCGCCTGGATGGCGCTCTTTGCCATGGCGGATGGCACGACATAGGGCGAGCCGGTCCACACCCAGGTGACGAGATTGCTGAGGACGGTGCCGGGCAGGCCCGCCGCGACCCAGCGCTTACCGCAGGACACGGTGGCGAAGAACGATCCATCCATCACGGTCGAGCGCACGGCTTCGTAGCCGCGCGCGGACAGGCTTTCCGTCGGTGCGATGAAGTTCGCGGCGGCGTTGTTCATCAACCCCGTCAACGGGCCGCTTTCCCAGATGTCGGCGATCATGGCGTCGACCGCGTCGGCATCGCGCACGTTGACGACGCGGCAGTCGACACGGCCGCTGGTCTCGTCGCGAATGGCAGCGCAGGCCTCCTGTAACACCGGCTCGCGCCGCCCGCAGATGAAGACCTGCGCACCATGGGCGGCAAAGCCCGTCGCCATCTCTCTGCCCAGGCCGGTGCCGCCGCCGGTCACCAGGATCCGCTGGTTCGCGAGCACGTCAGAGCGATACGGCGACCCGGCACTCATTCCCCGCCCTCCCTCGAGGCCCCTGGTCCGACCGCTTGTCGCGCGCCTCAGGCGTCGCCGTCCCGATCGCAGCATCTCGCCGGGACGGATGCGTTTTGTTTACCCAGGTTAACGCGGATTACAATAACAGACATATAATATGGTAATGTACTATTTGCAAGCCGCGTCTATGGTTATGCAACGGCGGCCCGCGGCGACAGGCTGACCTTTTACGATATGCTCGTGTATGATATTGATATGAACAAGATGCGCGCCGCGCCGTCGTCAGAGGAAGTTCATGAGTGACCGGCCTGACTGGGATCTACGCCTCGGCTACCTGATCCACGATGTTTCCAGGCTTCGCCGCATGATGTTCGACCGGGCGCTGGCGCCGCTGGGCATCACGCGCTCGCAATGGTGGGTGCTTGCCTTCATATCGCGCAAGGACGGCCTGCCGCAGACCCAGCTCGCCCAGGAGCTCGATGTCGGCAAGGTGGCGCTGGGCGCGCTGATCGACCGGCTGGAGGCCGCCGGCTTCGTGACGCGCGTGCCCGATCCCGTCGACCGTCGCGTGAAGCGCGTCTTCCTGACCAAGCAGTCGAGCCGTTTCATCGCCAAGCTGCGGGTGGAGACCGATGCCTTCAACGCCACGATCATCGAGGGCATCAACCGCCAGGACCTGGAGAAAACCTCCAACACGCTCTTCGCCATGAAGCGCAACCTGCTCGCGATGTCGGGCGGCAGCACCGCCGAAGCCACGGCGGACGAGGACGAGGAGGCGGTGGCCGCCCCCAGGCGCGCGAAACTGAAGCGGGCTTAGCCTTCCGCCGATCTACGGCAGGCCGATCGCCAGGTAGTACACCACGCCGGCGAGCGAGCAGGCGGCCAGCACCGGGATCATCCCGATCCTGAGCCAGAACACGGCCAGCACCGCGCCTGCCGTCAGGACGAACGACGGCACGTTGATGGACGCCAGCACCGGCACACTGACCGACATGCCGAGCCCGTTCATCGGCGTCAGCTGGGCGAAGAGGACGTGCAGCGCAAACCAGATCGCGAGGTTGAGGATTACGCCGACGACCGCGGCCGTGATCGCGCCCAGCGCGGCCGACAGCGCCTTGTTGCCACGCAATGCTTCGACGAACGGCGCGCCGAAGAAGATCCACAGGAAGCAGGGCGTGAAGGTCACCCAGGTCGTCAGCAGCCCGCCCAGTGTGCCGGCGAGCATGGGATGCAATCCGCCCGGTTCCCGGAACGCGGCGAGGAAGCCGACGAACTGCGTCACCATGATCAGCGGCCCCGGCGTCGTTTCCGCCATGCCCAGGCCATCCAGCATCTCGCCGGGACGCAGCCAGCCGTAGTGGTCGACCGCCTGCTGCGCCACGTAGGCCAGCACGGCATAGGCGCCGCCGAAGGTCACGACCGCCATCTTGGCGAAAAAGATTCCGATCTGCGCATAGACGTGGTCGACGCCCAGCAGCGCGATGATCAGCAGGACCGGGCCAAGCCAGAGCACAACGCCGGCGACGCCGACCTTGAACAACCAGCCGGCCCCGGGCCGCGTATGCGGCGGCGACGACTCGCCGAGCAAGCTTTCTGCTTCGGTGACGCGCTTTCCCGACTTCGCGCCGTGGCCGCCGGCGACGAGGAACGCGTCGAGGCCGGCACGGCCTCCGATGAACCCGAGAAGTGCTGCGGCCAGCACGATGATCGGGAAGGGCACGTCGAAGAAGAAGATGCCGATGAAGGCGGCAGCCGCGAGCGCGATCATCGTGCGGTTCTTGAGCGCGCGGCGGTCGATGCGG
>DATEIF010000295.1:0-7220 GCA_035279205.1 Vineibacter sp. | reverse complement strand
GCCGTCATCCCGAGCGCAGCGAGGGATCTCCTGCAATTGGCGCATCGTGCGCTCTTTCGCGGGAGATCCCTCGCTGCGCTCGGGATGACAGGGTGCGCTCGGGATAACGCTTCATGGTTCGACAAGCTCACCATGAAGGCTATCCCAACAGAAAATCCAGCACGATGCGTTGATAGGCCTGCGGCACGGCGTTGGGGAAGAAGTGGCCGCCGTCGGGCAGCACGACCGTGCGGCAGTCGGGCACCAGGCGGCCGATCTCCTCGGTGAAATAGGCCGGCGTCACCTGATCGTCGCGGGCGCCGATCGCGAGCGTCGGGCACGTGATCTCGCGCAACCGGTCGCGGCGATCGTGCGCCACGATGGCGGCGATGCGCGACAGCACGATTTCCGGCACCGGGATGGTCTGCGATGCGATGGCCTCGTTGGCCGCGAGATCAGCGTCGTGGTCACGCACCCAGGCCGGCATGTTGAGCGACAATGCGCTCGCCTTGGTGTAGGCCTCGGGGCCGAGATGCTTCAGCACCAACGCCCGCACCTCGAACAGGCGGCGGAAGAAGGCGTCGGTCCTGGCCCAGGTGCCGCACAGCACCAGCTTTGACACACGCTCGGGATGGTCGGTGGCGATCACCTGGCCCATGGCGCCGCCGGTCGAGTGGCCGATGTAGTGCGCGCGCCTGATGGCGAGCGCATCCATCAGCTGCAGCGCGTCATCGGCCATCTGCGTCACCGCGTAGTCGATGCGCGAGAGCGCGCTGCGACCGGTGCCGCGATGATCGTGCAGCACCACGGTGAAGTGGCGCGCGAAGGCCTCGACGTGCGGCTGCCAGAAGGTGGCGACGCCGCCCAGGCCGGAGACCAGCATCAGCGGCGGACCGCTGCCGTGCGTCTCGTAGTAGAGCGTGGCGCCGTCGCGCAGGGTGATGTGGGGCATGGATTTATCCCTCCCCCACGCAGTGGGGAAGGTGGCCGAAGGCCGGAGGGGGAGCCGACGGGGTCTCAGTTACATGGACCACGTCGGCTCCCCTCCGCCCACCGACGTTTCGACGCTTGGCGTCGAAACGTCGTATCGGGGCACCTCCCCACTTCGTGGGGAGGGAATTCTATCCCGGCGCATCGCGCGTCAGGAATGCCAGCGTCTCCTTGAAGAAGCGTTTGCCGGCGGGCGGCGAGGCGGCCTCGATGCGGGCCACGTTGGTCGACAGCAGCACGCGAGCGCGCAGCGCCGCCTCGTCGCGCGCGTAGCCGAGGTCGCGGAACGCCTGCGCCAGGAACGCCAGCACGATGCGCTCGGCATTGCGCATCGTCGTGGCGGCGCGGGCGTCCGTGGCGGCCCAGATCCGCATGGCCGAGTCGAGCTGGAACAGGCGTGTCTTGATGCTGATGCTGCGGATGCGCCGCATCCGCGTCAGCGGATCGGCATTGCCCTCGGATGCCAGCCGTAGCGTGTCCCGGACCTGGTCGGCGGTGAAGTGGTTGGCCAGCGCATTGAGGTAGGCGTCGAAATCGCTGAAGTGGTGATAGAAGCTGCCGGTCGATACGCGCAGCCGTCGCGTCAACGCCGCTAATTTCAGTCCGGCAATGCCGTTTTCGCAGAGGATCGCCTGGCCGGCTTCGAGCCAGTCTCGGTGGCTGAGGCGGGTGTTCCGCCGGGGTTTGCCTCGGCTTGGCATGTGCGCAGACCATAAGATAAGTTATGTTATTGTCAAACGAACGATTGGAGGAAACGATGGGCCTGAAGACCGCCGAGCAGTACGTCGCCAGCCTGCGCGACGGACGCGTCACCTACTGGGACGGTGAGCGCATCGACGACATCACGACCCATCCGCGGTTTCGCGTGCCGATCGCCGTGGCGTCGCGCGACTACGTCTACGACGATCCCAAGGTCGCCGACCTGCGCAGTTTCGTGGCCGAGAACGGCGAGCGGGCGCACCGCATCTACCAGGTGCCCCGCAGCGAGGCCGATCTCGCCCAGCGCGTCGAGCTGATGTACCACACGTCCATCGTCGGCCTGGTGAGCGGCGTCTACATGGCACTGATGAGTGTCAAGGATGCCGTCGCCAAGGTGAATCCGCAGTACGCCGCCAACATCGAGGCGATGTACCGCCATGCGCGGGACAACGACCTGCGCGCGGCCGAGGTGATCACCGACGCCAAGGGCGATCGCAAGCGCAAGGCGCACGAGCAGGACGACCCCGACCTCTACCTGCGCATTGTCAAGCGCATGGACGAGGGCATCGTGGTGCGCGGCGCCAAGCTGCACATCACCGGCGCCTCGCTGTGCCATGAGCTGGTGGTGATGCCGACCAAGGGCATGCGGCAGGACGAGACGGACTACGCCGTGTCGTTCTCGATCCCGGTCAACACCCCGGGCGTCAAGATCATCAACCGCAGCTTCGCGCCGGCCGAGCTCAACGAATTCGACTATCCCGCCAGCGCTCACCACAGCATCCCCGAGGGCTTCGTCGTGTTCGACGACGTCTTCGTGCCGTGGGATCGTGTCTTTCTCGCCGGCGAGGTGCAGCTCGCCAGCATCTTCGCGCAGTCGCTGGGCCTGTGGGAGCGCACCGGCGGTCTGGTCGAGGCGGTGCGCATGGCCGAGATCTTCGTCGGCCTGGCGCAGCTGGTGACCGAACAGCAGGGCAAGGATCGCGATCCCATCGCGCAGAACTCGGTGGCCGAGCTGATCAGCTACGCCGAGATGCTGCGCATGAGCCTGGACTATGCCTGCAGCCATTACGAGCGCACGCCGTCGGGCATGATCCACCCCAACATCCTGGCAGTGAACGTGGCGAAGTACTATTACGCCGCCAACTACCACCAGATGATGCGCTACGTGCACGATCTGGGCGGCGGCCTGGTGATCACCCTGCCGCTGGAAGCCGATTTCAGGAACGAGGAATCGGGCCAGTACCTGCGGAAGTACCTGCGCAGCGTACCCGGCGTCGAAGCCGAGACGCGCATGCGCGTGTACAACCTGATCCGTGACCTGACGGCGGACGCCTATGGCGGTTGGCAGTTCGTGGTGGCGCTGCAGGCCGGCGGCGGACTGAACGCGCAGCGCATCATGATGCACCGCACCTACAATATGGCCAGTGCCAAGGCCAAGGCGCTGGCCGCCGCGGGCGCACATTGATGTCATCCCGAGCGCAGCGAGGGATCTCCCGCGAATGGAGACTCCGTTGCCGGGAGATGTCTCGCTACGCTCGACATGACGGATCGTGCCCACCAAGGTAACCCATGACCAACCGCGACAAGACAATGCGTGACCTGATCGACGGCATCACATCAGCCCGGGCGACACTTGGCGATTCGGCGCGCGCCGCTGCCGTCGACAAGCTGCACGCCCGCGGCAAGCTGAGCGCGCGCGAACGGCTGGCGCGCCTTGTCGACACCGACTCGTTCACCGAGATCGGCGGCCTGGTGGCCGAGGATGACGAGACCGGCCAGGGCGCCGCCAATCGCGCCCGCTCGCCGGCCGACGGAGTCGTGGTCGGTACGGCGCGCATCGATGGCCGGCCGGTGATGGTGCTGTCGCAGGATTTCTCGGTCTTCGGCGGCAGTATCGGCAAGCTAGGCAGCGCCAAGACGCGGCGCGCCGTGCAGATGGCCGTGACCTCGGGCATGCCGCTGGTCTTCATCCTGGATGGCGGCGGCCATCGCATCCAGGACGGTCAGGACGCCCGCCACTTCGCCCACGCCAACGGCATGTTCCACGACCTGGCGCGTGCCTCGGGCTGGATTCCCGTCGTGGCGCTGATGCTGGGCGCCGGCTTCGCCGGTCCCACCAACTATGCCGGCCTTGCCGACTTCGTGGTGATGGTGCGCGGGCTGTCGACCATGGGCCTAGCTGGCCCGGCCCTGGTCAAGGCGGCGACGGGTGAAGAGATCGACACCCTGGCGCTGGGCGGCGCCGAGATCCAGGTCGACAAGCAGGGTCTCGCTGACCTCGGCGTTGCCGACGAAGACGCCGCCTTTGCCGCGGCGCGCCGCTTCCTGTCCTACCTTCCGGGCAACGCGCGCGCCCCTCAGGCAAGCCTGCCGTGCGATCAGCCGGCCGGCCCGATCGAGAATGCCATCCTCGACCTGGTGCCGGTCTCCACGCGCAAGGCGTACGACGTACGCAAGGTGCTGGCGCTGATCGCCGATCGCGGCAGCGTGTTCGAGATCAAGCCGACCTTCGCCGGCAACCTGGTGACGGCGTTCGCGCGGTTGGACGGCCGTCCCGTCGGCCTGATCTCCAACCAGGCGCTGCGGCTGGGCGGCATGCTCGACGCCAACGCCTGTGACAAGGGCGCACACTTCATCGCGCTGTGCGACGCTTTCGGCCTGCCGCTGATCTCGTTCATCGACGTGCCGGGGTTCGCCATCGGCTCGGGCGCCGAGCGCACCAACCTCGGCCGCCGCAGCGCCAAGCTGATCTTCGAGTGGGGCCACGCCAGCGTGCCGCGCATCTCCGTCGTGCTGCGCAAGGGTTATGGGTTGGGATACTTCGCGATGTGCGGCGGCCGCAGCTTCTCGGCCGATGCGGCGTTCGCCTGGCCCAGCGCCGAGATCTGCGCCATGTCGATCGAAGGCGCCATCGATGTGGCTTACCGCAAGGAGTACCAGGCCGCATCAGACCCGCAGGCGCGTCGCCAGCAGATGATCGACGAGACGCGCACGCGGGTCGGCGCCCTGCGCGGCGCCGAGGGCTTCGGCATCGACGACGTTATCGACCCGCGCGACACCCGTCGTCGCCTGATCGATGTGCTGTCCTACGCGCAGCCGCGGCGGCCCAACGACCACCCGCCGAAGTTCCGCTCCATCGTGCCGATCTGATCCTTGAAGGGAAACCGGCTAAGGCGGTTCGACCACGCGCTGGGGGCGCGCCACGCCGTGGCGCGTCATGTGCCGATCCGGAAGAAGACGCGTGACAGAGTCGCGCGCCCCCAGCGTCTGTCCGCCCGACCGTGCGCCGTTTCGGCCTCATGGTCGGCGTAGCCCGCAGGGAACCCTGCCGTCAGAAGGTCAGAGCGGTGCCGAGGACGACGGCCCAGGAGTCCGCCTTCTCGCTCTTGCTCTGGCCTGAGCCCATGTAATAGATCACGCCGCCGGTGAGCTTGATGCCGGGCGACAGCGCGTAGTTGGCGCCGGCTTCGAAGTAGTCGATCTTGTCCTTGCCCGGGTGACCTTCTTCCCCAGGATACGCATGATCACTCGCGCTGATTGTCAGTTCGTCAGCTTGCACGCTTGAACCTTACGGCTTGAGGCCTTGCCGCCCGATGTGCGCTGCTGCGCACGAATCATTGCTGATCGGGTAAGCGCACTGGCGCACGCGGCATCGTGGTGTACGTAGCGCTGCAATCCGACGCAGGCCTGACGCTGCAGTCGGCGTTGGCGCGGTTCAGAGCATCACGATGTCGTCAGGGATTTGCCGACGTGGCCGCGCTTCGATCTACCTGTCATCCCTCGCTGCGCTCGGAATGACAGGTATGTCGGCGACCAGCATTCCAGATGCTGGTACCGGCTATCGCTCGAATGTCAGTCGCAACCGTCATCCCGAGCGTAGCGAGGGATCTAGGAGCGGCGCCAAGATCCCTCGCTACGCTCGGGATGACAGCTGTATCAGTAACTCGCGATTCCAAGTGCTAGTGCGCGCCGCCGCCCGAGGCGGCACCCTTGCGCATGATGAAGACGCACGCGGCCGAGAGCAGCGTGATGATGCCGATGGCAGCAAAGGCATCGCTGTATCCCATCACCAGCGACTGCGCTTTCACGATCCTGCCGATGGCGATGATCGCCTGATGCTGGGCGATGGCGAGATCGGGCATGCCTTGAGCCACGAAGAACTGGGTCATCTCGTCGACCCGGGCGCGGACCTCTTCGCGGAACAGCGTCACCGACTGGCCGATGATGTTCGAGTGGTACTGCTCGCGCTTGAGGACGAAGGTGCTGATCAGCGCCGTGCCGAAGGCGCCGCCGAGATTGCGCGTCATATTGAACACGCCGGAAGCGGCGGCGGATTCGTGACGCGCGATGCCGATCATGGCGATGGCCGACAGCGGCGCCATCACCACGGCCTGACCGAGCGCGCGCAC
This sequence comes from Vineibacter sp., assembly GCA_035279205.1. GTDB lineage: Bacteria > Pseudomonadota > Alphaproteobacteria > Reyranellales > Reyranellaceae > Vineibacter. The sequence goes on along the minus strand of DATEIF010000295.1, from coordinate 1,143 downwards.
GATGTTCGGCGCGAAGAGCTGGTCGCCGCCATAGTCCAGCGACATGTGCATGTTCATGAAGCAGCTCACGCTCCACACCGTCAGCCCGCCCGCCACCAGCCAGCGCGCGTCGAGCCGCTTCATCATCAGCGGCACCAGCGGAATGATCAGCAGCTGCGGCAGGCCGACCCAGGCGACGACAAGTCCGATCTGCTGCGAATCGTAGCCCTGCACCTGGGCCAGGTACTGCGGCAGCAGATAGGCGCTGCCGTAGAGATTGAAGCCGAGAAAGACGTTCGCCAGGGTGCCGAAGCCGAAATTGCGGCGGAACAACAGCCGCAGGTCGACGGCCGGCTTGGCTATCCTCAGTTCGATCCAGACGAACAGCGACAGGAATACGACGGCCACCAGGCTGAGGCGGACGATGAAGGGCGACCCGAACCAATCGTCCTTGTTGCCTTCCTCCAGCACCGTTTGAAGTGCGGCAAGGCCGATCGCCATGGCACCGATGCCGAACCAGTCGCCCTCCTTCAGCAGGTGCAGTCGCATCGGTTCGTGCTCGAGCGTGGCGTACAGTCCCGCCAGCATGAAGATGCCCGGCACCAGGTTGAGGTAGAAAATATACTCCCAGCCCCAATGATCCGTGAGCCAGCCGCCGATGGTCGGGCCGATCGACGGTGCGAAGGTGGCCGTGATGGCAAACAACGCCATGCCGATCGGCCGCTGCGATAGCGGCAGCTTGGTCATGACCAGGGTGAACGCCATCGGGATCAGCACACCGCCGGTGAATCCCTGGACGCCGCGCAGCGCGATCATCTCGCCGAGGTTGGCGGCGAAGGCACAGGCCACCGAGAAGACCAGGAACAGCGCCGTGTTCACCAGCAGGAAACGCCGGAAGGAGAAGACCTGGCTGAGATAGGCGGTCAGCGGAATGACGATGATCTCGGCCACCAGATAGGCGGTGGAGATCCAGCCGCCGTCGTCGATGCCGGCGCCGATGGCACCCTGGATGTCCGGCAGCGACGCGTTGGTGATCTGGATGTTCAGCACCGCCATGAAGGCGCCGATGGCCGCGCCGATGACCGCGATCCAGGTCCGCACGAGGTGGGCGTCGGTCCTTGGGGAGCCGGCGGGCGCGGTGGCGGTGGCGGACAAGCCGCTACC
>DATEIF010000294.1:0-4685 GCA_035279205.1 Vineibacter sp. | reverse complement strand
CCACATCGAGCACCCGCGTGCCCGGCGCCACCATGTCGGCGATCAGCTGCAGGTCGACGCGGATGCCGTCGCGCGGCGCGGGCTTGTCGTCCGGAACGGCCATGGCGGTCAGGGCTTGAGGCCCCGTGCATTGCCGGCACCGCGCAGGAAGCCGTCGAGCGTGCGGAACATCTCGGGCTCGTCGAGCAGGAAGGCGTCGTGGCCCTTGTCGCTCTCGACCTCGACGAAGGAGACGTTGGCCGCCACCGCGTTCAGCGCCCGCACCACCTCGCGGCTCTCGGCGGTCGGGAACAGCCAGTCGCTGGTGAACGACATCAGGCAGAAGCGGGTCGGCGCGCCGCGGAAGGCGGTGGCCAGCGAACCGCCATACGCTGCCGCGAGGTCGAAATAGTCCATCGCGCGGGTGATGTAGAGATAGGCGTTGGCGTCGAAGCGCTCGACGAACGACTTGCCCTGGTAGCGCAGGTAGCTTTCGACCTGGAAATCGGCGTCGAAGCCGAAGCCCAGGGCGTCCTTGCCCTGCAGCTGGCGGCCGAACTTGCGCTGCAGCGCGGCCTCGCTGAGATAGGTGATGTGCGCCGCCATGCGGGCGACCGCCAGTCCGCGCGCCGGATGCGTGCCGTGCGCGGCGTAGTTGCCGCCGTGCCAGTCGGGGTCGGCCATGATCGCCTGCCGGCCGACTTCGTGAAAGGCGATGTTCTGGGCGGAATGGCGGGCAGCCGTGGCAATCGGAATGGCGGAGAACACCCGCTCGGGATGGCTCGCCGCCCACTGCAGCACCAGCATGCCGCCCATCGAGCCACCGATGACGCAAAACAGGCTTTGCACGCCGAGATGGTCGAGCAGGGCAGCCTGGGCGCGCACCATGTCGGCGATGGTCACCACCGGGAAGTTGAGATTGTAGGGATTGCCGGTGCGCGGGTCGTTATCGAGCGGCCCGGTGCTGCCCATGCAGCCGCCCAGCACATTGGCGCAGATGATGAAGTATTTCGCCGGATCGAGCGGCCGGCCGGCCGCGACCAGGGTTTCCCACCACCCCGGCTTGCCCGTCACCGGGTGCATATCGGCCACGAACTGATCGCCGGTCAGCGCATGGCAGATCAGCACGGCGTTGGTTTTGCCGGCGTTGAGCGCGCCGTAGGTCCGGTAGGCGACACTGTGTCTGTCCAAAGTGACGCCGCAGTCCAGTTTCAGCGGCCCCAGAGCCACGTGCTGGCAGGCGGAAAGGGCCCGCCGGACGGCGGCGGTCGATCCGGCCGGCGCATCGGACGAGGCGGGCATGGACAGCACGGTATTCATCGGGACAGACCGTAGGCCGCGAGGGGTGGCGACGGGCCGGCGCTAGCTATGGGGCAGGTCGGCGGGGTGTCAACGTTTACTTTGCTTTTGGCCAGCCTTCCGACTAGAGGTATCGGCCCTGTGTCCAGCCCACCTGCCCAGCCTATTACCACACGCATGGACGGCACCAACCTCGACGACCTGCGCCAACAGATCGATGGCATCGACGATACGCTGCACGATCTGCTGATGCGCCGCGCCGAGCTGGTGGAGCGCATTGCCGCGGCCAAGCCGGCCGGCGGCCTGGCCTTGCGGCCCGGCCGTGAAGCCCAGGTGATCCGCCGCCTGCTGGTCCGCCATGGCGGGCGGTTTCCGCCTGCCGCCATGGTGCGTCTTTGGCGCGAGATCATGGGCGCCTTCACCTTTCTGCAGTGCCCGATCCGGGTTGCGATCTGCCGGCCGGCCGACCAGCCCGGCTACTGGGATCTGGCACGCGACCATTTCGGTGTGCAGATCCCGTTCACGGCCCATGAAACGCCGATCCAGGTGCTGACCGCGGTGCGGGCCGACCCCAATGTCGTGGGCGTCGTACCGGCCCCGGCACAGGACGAGCCGCAGCCCTGGTGGCCGCGGCTGATGAGCGGCGATCCGACCACGCCCAACATCGTGCAGAAACTGCCCTTCGTGGCCATGCCCAACAGCCGTGGCCGCGAGCTCACCGGTTTCGTGCTGGCCCGGCTCGACGCCGAACCCAGCGGCGAGGACCGCGCGCTGATCGCCGTCGAAGCGCGCGAGGAGATCAGCCGCAGCCGCCTGACGGCCGCGATCCGCAAGGCAGGCCTGCAGGATGCGACGGCCTTGTTCGATGTCGAGCAGGCCGGCACCTACTGGGATCTGATCGAGATCCCTGAATTCGTTGGCGACGCCGACCCACGGCTCGACGCGCTGGCCGTGGCGCTGGGCATCGAGGGCGCCCGCGTCGTGGCACTGGGCGCCTACGCGGTGCCGCCGCTGGTGCGCTGATGGCGTGTGCTTCTGTCTACCTTCCCCCGCTCGCGGGGGAAGGTGCCCGAAGGGCGGATGGGGGATGCTCGACCCGACCGGACGTATCCACCAGCATTGCCAGCTCTTCGACATCCTCCATCCGGCGCTGCGCGCCACCTTCCCCCGCAAGCGGGGGAAGGTAGTCTCATCACGGAGATCACCATGACCGCTCCGCAGCCGCGTCCCGGCATCATGACCATGGCGCCCTATGTCGGCGGCAAGGACACGGTCGAGGGCAAGGCCACCGTGATGAAGCTCTCGTCCAACGAGGGCGCGCTCGGGCCCAGCCCCAAGGCGATGGAAGCCTACATCAAGGCAGCCGCTGAACTGCATCGCTATCCCGACGGCGGCAGCGAGAAGCTGCGCGCGGCCCTCGGCCGGCACTACGGTCTCGACCCCGAGCGCATCGTCTGTGGTGCCGGCTCCGACGAGCTTTTGAACCTGCTGGTGCGCGCTTACTGCGGGCCGGGCGACGAGCTGCTCTACAGCGCCCACGGCTTCATGATGTATCCGCTCAACGCCAAGGGCGCCGGCGCCACGCCGGTGACGGCACCGGAGAAGGATTTCCGCACCGACGTCGATGCGATGCTGGCCAAGGTGACGTCCAAGACGCGGATCGTCTGCCTGGCCAATCCCAACAATCCGACCGGCAGCTACATCTCCAAGGACGACGTGCGCCGCCTGCACGCCGGGCTGCCCAGGCACGTGCTGCTGGTGATCGACGCGGCCTACGCCGAATACGTTTCCCGCAACGACTACGACGCCGGCGTCGAGCTGGTGAACGCGGCCGAGAACGTCGTGATGTGCCGCACGTTCTCGAAGATTTACGCCATGGGCGGCCTGCGCCTCGGCTGGATGTACGGCCCGCCGGCCATCGTCGACGTCATGAACCGGCTGCGCCAGCCTTTCAACGTCAACGCCGCCGCCCAGGCCGCCGGCGTCGCGGCACTGGCCGACGTGGCGCATGCCGACGCCACCCGCACCAACAACGATATCTGGCTGCCGTGGCTGACGGCGGAGCTCGCTAAGCTCGGCCTGCAGCCCAGGCCTAGCGTCGGCAACTTCGTGCTGGTGAGCTTCGGCACCCAGGCGCGCGCCGAGGCGGCCAACGCCCACATGATGCAGGACGGCCTGATCCCGCGCATGATGCACGGCTACGGCCTGCCTGAGCATCTGCGCATCACCATCGGCACGGAGGACGAGGTCAAGGCGGTGCGCGATTCGCTCGCCCGCTTCGTCGCACAGCAATGACCGAGGCCAGCAGCGCCGCCGCGGCGCCGATGTTCGACAAGCTGGCCCTGATCGGCATCGGCCTGATCGGCGCCTCGATCGCGCTCAAGGCGCGGCAGGCGGGATTGGCCCGCCGTATCGTGGCCGCCACCCGCCGGCAGGAGACCGCCGACACCGCCAACCGGCTGGGGCTGGTCGATGACTGCGGCACCGATCTTGCCGTGGCCTGCCAGGACGCCGACCTGGTGATCATCTGCACGCCGGTCGGCGCCTGTGGCGAAGCGACGAAGATCATCGCGCCCAGCCTCAAGCCGGGCGCCATCCTGTCCGAGGTCGGCTCGGTCAAGCAGGCGGTGATCCGCGACATGCGCCCGCACGTGCCTGCGGGTGTGCATTTCGTGCCGGCACATCCGATCGCCGGCACCGAGCATTCGGGTCCCGAGGCGGGCTTCCCCGAGCTGTTCGAGGGGCGCTGGGCCATCGTCACACCGTTGCCCGATGTCGATCGCGCCGCCGCCGACACCGTCGCCGAGTTCTGGCGCCGCTGCGGCAGCATGGTCGAGTTCATGACGCCGGACTGGCACGACAAGGTGCTGGGCATCGTCTCGCACCTGCCGCATCTGATCGCCTACACCATCGTCGGCACGGCCGACGACATGGCCGGCGAACGGCGCTCGGAAGTGATCAAGTTCGCCGCCGGCGGCTTCCGTGACTTCACGCGTATCGCGGCGTCCGATCCCACCATGTGGCGCGACGTGTTCCTCAACAACCGCGAGGCGGTGCTGGAGATCCTCGGCCGCTTCCAGGAAGACCTGTTCTACCTGCAGCGCGCCATTCGTTGGGGCGAGGGTGACAAGCTGTTCGATCTGTTCGACCGGACCCGCGCCATCCGGCGCGCGCTGCTCGACATGAAGCAGGCGTGACGGCAGACGCGATTTTCGCCGTAATTGGCAGCCACGACAGGACGGTGCAAACTCGCCGGCCTGGCTGGAGTGAAGGACCATGATCCTGCGCGCTGTCATCGTTTCAAGCGTCACGATTGCGCTGGCGACAGGCGTTGCGGCACAGACGCCGCCTGCGACGCCACCAGCGCCGGCCGGCACGCCGGCGCCCAAGCCGGCGCCCGGCGCGCC
>DATEIF010000293.1:0-3968 GCA_035279205.1 Vineibacter sp. | reverse complement strand
GCCAATCAACATACGCCCGAACTGCGAACGCACGACCGGTTCGGCCACCGCATCGACGAGATCGCGTTCCATCCCGCATGGCACGAACTGATGTCGCTGGCGATTGGTCATGGCACGCATTCCCTGGCGTGGACCGCGGGCCGACCCGGCGCGCACGTCGCGCGCGGCATCCTGTCCTATCTCTGGAATCAGGGTGAGAGCGGCATCTGCTGCCCCCTGGGGATGACATACTCGGCAATCCCAGCTCTTCGATTGCAGCCGGATCTCGCGGCAGTGTGGGAGCCGTTCATCCTTTCGACCCGCTATGACGCAACGCCGGCGCCCCTGCAGCGCAAGACCGGCGGCACGGTCGGGATGACGCTCACCGAGAAGCAAGCCGGTTCGGACCTGCGGGCGACGCAGACGACGGCCCGGCCCATCGGATCCCGACGTGGACCGGGCGAAGCTTACGTCATCGATGGACACAAGTGGTTCTTCTCGGCCCCTCAAAGCGATCTCTTCGTCACGCTGGCTCGGACCGACCGCGGACTGTCCTGCTTCCTGCTGCCGGGATGGCTGCCGGACGGCACGCGTAATCGCCTGCTGATCCAACGTCTGAAGGACAAGTGCGGCAACAAATCCAACGCCTCGAGCGAGATCGAGTATCGCGGCGCCCTGGGCTGGCTGGTTGGCGAGGAAGGCCAGGGCATCAAGGTGGCGCTGGCCATGACGCACTTGACGCGACTCGATTTTGCCATCGGGTCGGCCGGGCTGATGCGCCGGGCGTTGTCGGAAGCCCTCCATCACGTGACGTCCCGTCGGGCCTTCCAGAAGCGGCTGATCGACCAACCCCTGATGCAGAACGTGATCGCGGATCTGGCGCTGGAGGTTGAAGCAGCCACCCTCCTCGCCTTCCGGCTGGCACGCGCGGTCGACGACGAACAGGCCGGCGATCGCGATGCGGGCCTGCTGGTACGGATCGGCACGCCGGTCGGCAAATTCTGGAACTGCAAGCGCGCCGTCGGCGTCGTCCACGAGGCGCTGGAATGTCACGGCGGCAACGGGTTCATCGAGGAAGGACCGATGGCCCGCCTGTACCGTGAGGCACCGCTCAACGGCATCTGGGAAGGCAGCGGCAACATCATTGCGCTCGATGTGCTTCGCGCCGCCGCGCGCGCGCCGCACAGCGTGACCGTCTTCATCGATGAAGTCGGCAAGGCAAAAGGCGGCGACAAGCGCCTCGACCGGATGATCGACCGTCTTCAAGACGAGCTGAGCGCCCCCCAGGAGCACGAGGCGCGCGCACGGCGCATCGTCGGGCGCATGGCGATCGCGCTGCAAGCCAGTCTGCTCATTCGTCACTCGCCGCACGCGCTCGCCGACGCCTTCTGCGCGACGCGTCTCGGCGACGATGACGGCACCGTCTACGGCTCCCTTCCGGCCGGGCTCGATCAGCGATCCATCGTCGCGCGGGCATGCCTGACCGGCGGACCCGGAGCACGCGATGCGTGACTTTGCCGGCAAAGTGGTCCTCGTCACCGGCGGGGCAACGGGTATCGGTCGCGCCAGCGCGCTCGCCTTCGGGCGCCGCGGCGCGTTCGTCGTCATCGCCGGCCGCCGCCGAGCCGAAGGCGAACAAGCGGTCGCGGCACTCGCCGACATCGGCGCCACGGGCCGCTTCATCGCAACCGACGTCACGCGACCCGATGAGATCGAGACACTGCATCGCGGCATCGTCGCCGATCACGGCAGGCTCGACGTCGCCTTCAACAATGCCGGCTACCAGGAGGCTCGCGCGCCTATAGCCGAGCAGGATCCCGGCCTCTACGATCGCGTGTTCGATACCAACGTGCGCTCGGTCTATCTCTGCCTGCAGCACCAAATCCGTCACATGGTGGAGCGCGGCGGCGGCGCGATCATCGTCAACGCATCGGTCAGCGGTCTTCGCAATCCCAATCCCGGCCTTGCCCTCTATTCGGCATCCAAGGCCGCGACGATCTCACTGACCCGCTCGGCCGCCATGGAGTACGCGGACAAGGGCGTGCGCATCAACGGCGTGGCGCCGGGACGGGTGGTCACCGACATGATGCTGGCCTCCCGGATCATGGACATGAGCGCCGTTGCCGCGGGTCTCCCCTTGCGCCGTATGGGCCGCCCTGAGGAGGTCGCCGAGGCTGTGGTGTGGCTCGCCTCGGACGCCGCCTCGTTCATCGTCGGACACGTCCTGAACGCCGACGGCGGTTTCATGGCGCTTTGAGCGCCGCCCGCCCAGCGGCCGTCCCCAGGGAGATACCATGTCGATCCAGGCGCAACGCGCACGCTACGTTCCGGTCGAGCGGGGTTTCAACATCGTCCGCCCCGCGATCGAGCCCCAGGCCTTCGAACAGCAAAAGGCCCGCGTCTTCGCAACCGACGCACCGACCGGCGTCGTTCCGCTCGACCTGTCATCCTCCCTTGGGACCGACTACCCGTCGACAACGCCTTTCATGCTGGCTCGTTATGTATCCGTGCGCGCCGGCACGTCTCTCACCTGTACCTTCGCCGCGAGCGGCGAGATCTGGGCCATCTTGCAAGGCAAGGGCCGCGTGGAGCGCGCGGGCGAGACGGTCGGCTGGCGCGATGGCGACATCCTTCTCCTGCCTGGCGGTATCGCCTCGACGTGGGCGGCCGAGGACGACGCGGTTCTCTGGATGGTCAGCGACGAGCCGGCCCTCGCGTTCCTGGGCGTGCGCCCCGAGGTCGCTGACCATGCGGCGATCGAGACGACGCTGTACCGCCGCGACGACATCGCCCGAGAGCTGCAGTCGCTCTACCAGCGGCCCCTGGCGCCCGATACGGCCGGGCGCGCCTTGTTCATGGCCAGCGCCCGTACCGAGCGGCTCGGCACCTGCCTTCCGGCCATGACGCTGACCTTGAATGCCGTGCGACCCGGCGAGTCGCAGCGCCCCCATCGCCACAACGCGGCGGCGCTCGTCCTGGCATTGCGCGAAGCCCGTTGTGCGTCAACGATCGGCGGCCACGTGTTCCCGTGGACGCAGCACTCGACCCTCCTTACCCCGGCCGGTGTTGCGCACGACCATCGCAATGCCCTGCCGCCCGCGAGCGACGTACGCGACTACGATATCGCGCTTGCCCTGATCGTTCAGGACGGCGGCCTGTACTACTACGGCCGCACGATGGGCTTCAGCTTCGCCTAGATTAGAAAGGGCCAGCAGGAGCGCAACCTTGTCGTCATCAAGTCGAGATACGCTCTAATTTATTGTAATCGTTCATTTTCCCACTCCATGGCGTTGCCATCGGCCTTGGGCGCAGCCGCCCCACCCAGTGAGGTCACTGTCGGCCGCCAGCCCCTCCATCCTCTGAAGTGAAAAATTGGCGGCGCTGTCGAACCGACGCGGCCTCGTGCGTCCTTGGGGTGTCGGCCTGATTCAAGGGAGTACGCTGCATGATTACGATCTCTGCTTTCCACTGGGTTCCAGAGTTCGCCCAGGGCCAGGTGCGCGATCTGCGCGCGCGCTGGGCATTGGAGGAGGCCGGCCTGCCCTACCGGACTCGCCTGCTTGAGCAGGGCGATCAGGACAAGCCCGACTACCGCGCCCTGCAACCGTTCGGGCAGGTTCCGATCTTCGAGGAAGACGGCCTCGTCCTGTTCGAAACCGGCGCGATCGTGCTGCACATCGGTGAAAGAAGTGAAACGCTCCTGCCCAAGGACCCCGCCGCCCGGGCGCGCGCCACGCAATGGCTGGTTGCGGCGCTCAATTCGATCGAGCCCTTTCTCATGAATGTCGCGTTGATCGATATCTTCTACACGAACGAGGAATGGGCCAAGTTGCGCCGCCCTGGCGCCGTCGATTTTGCGCGCCGGCGCCTGTCCGCGCTTTCCCAGTCGCTCGGCGACAAGCCTTATCTCGATGGCGACCGCTTCACGGCCGGCGACCTGATGATGACAACGGTGCTGAGGGTCCTGAAGCACACCGACATCGTCACCA
>DATEIF010000292.1:0-3781 GCA_035279205.1 Vineibacter sp. | reverse complement strand
CATCCCAGTCCATGATGCCGGGAGCGTGCTGGCGCGCAAAGCGCCGATACGCCGCCGCCCATTGCGGCAGCCATTCGAACGTCCGGTCATTGCGTTGGTCGTGAACCAGCGCCGGCCGGGAGGGATCGAAAGTGGTCATCGGATGGCAGTTCATCATGCCGGATCAACGCAAAAGCACGCCAATGGTTCATGGGATATGACGTTCGCCCGGCCGGTGGTGCCGGCGGCAGGTGAACGACACAGACAGTGAACCAACCGACCACAGAGAGCGCCAGCGACCAATGATCAAATCGCCGCGACCTGCGATTCCGAGTCGCAGGGTGCGGATATGGCTCGAGGGTGTCGCCGTGCTCATGCCTTCTTCCGGATTTCACATCGCGACGTTACGCCGGAGTGATGTTCCGCGGGCGTGAAGGAGGGAAGGCCGAAATCGTGACTCTGACTGCCGACATGCGCGCCAGCAAGGTCCCCGAGGTCACGCTGATCTTCTGGGTCATCAAGATCGCCGCGACCACGCTCGGCGAGACCGCGGGCGATGCCGTCACGATGTCCCTCGATCTCGGCTACCTGGTCGGCACCGCGATCTATGCTGCGTTCTTCGTGATCTGCGTCGCGGGCCAGATCCGAGCCCGTCGCTTTCATCCCTCGCTCTACTGGCTCACCATTGTCGCCACCACGACGGTTGGCACGACGCTCGCGGACTTCGCCGACCGGTCGCTCGGTATTGGCTATATCGGCGGGTCGACGTTGCTGTTCGTGCTGTTGATGGCGTCGCTCATGGCCTGGTACGCGACCGAGGGCACGGTGTCGGTCAACACCGTGAGTACGCCCAGGGTCGAGGCGTTCTACTGGATCACCATCCTCTTTTCGCAGACGCTGGGCACGGCGCTGGGCGACTTCCTCGCCGACACGTCGGGCCTGGGCTACGTTGGCGGCGCACTGGTGTTCCTCGCCGCTCTCGCGATCGTGGCTGCCGCCTACTATTTCACCGACGTCTCGAGGGTGCTGCTGTTCTGGGCCGCGTTCATCCTGACGCGCCCGCTTGGCGCCACGGTGGGCGACTTCCTCGACAAGCCGCGCGCCAACGGCGGGCTGGCACTCGACCGCTTCACCGCTTCGGCGGTACTGGCGGCCTTCATGATCGTCTGCCTGCTGGTCTTTGCCCAGCGCCCCGCGACGCGTTCGCACGGCAGCAAGGCATGATGCTTCCAAGAGATCGCTGAAGAAGGGGGGACATGCACGATCGTCACCTGCGCGCGCTCGGGCCGCGCTTCTGGATGGCGCTGTGCTTCGCCAGCGTGTTCGGCGCCAATCTCGGCGACTTCTTCGCCCATGATCTTGGCCTCGGCCATCTCAAGGGACTGCCGCTTCTGGCGGCGGCGCTTGGGATCATCCTCCTCGTCGAGCGCTTCGACCGGTTCGCGCATGAGGGCTGGTACTGGTCGGCGATCGTGGTGGTGCGGACTGCCGCGACCAACCTGGCAGATCTTCTCTGCGGCGACCTGCATTTCCCGCGCCTCTGGGCGTCGGTCGCCCTTGCCGTGGCCCTCGGCATTGCCGTGACGCTGGTGTGGAACGCCTGGCGGCGATCGATGGGGCCACGATCGATGGGGCGAGGGGCGACCGGGCGAGACGCAGCCGACGCGGCCGCCCGCAAGCGTCTCGTGCTCAGCGCCGACGGCGCCTACTGGCTTTGCATGTTGCTGGCCGGCACGCTGGGCACGGTGATGGGCGATTACGCCTCGCACGACCTGCACCTTGGCGATGCCAGGGCAGCGGTGGCGCTCGGACTGCCGCTCGCCTGTCTGTTTGCCGCCGGCGGACGCGGCCGGATCTGGCTAACGGGTTTCTATTGGGTCACCGTCGTCATGGTCCGCGCCGCCGGCACCGCGGTCGGCGACTTCCTCGCCCAGCGCGAGGTGCTGGGGCTGGCCCTCAGCACGACCGCGACCGGCGTCGCCTTCGTGGTGCTGCTGCTGGTCGTACACGCCCGCGCCGCCCGCGTAGCATCGTCGGGGAACTAGGCCCATGCCGCAGCCTGGCGATGGCGGACGCCCGCACGGCGCGTGCAGTGTCTTCGGGCGACGGAACGTCTGCTGCGACGATGAATGTCCAATGCAATCTTCCGCCGTCGTCGAGATAAATGTCCAAGCTTTCCCCTGACAATCGCCGCGCGATGGTTCATATCGATCGAGGCGTTGTCTGAGCGGTGAGCGTTCAAGGGATCGCCCGACTCGGAAACGGAAAAGCTGCCGAAATGACAATTGAAAACGACGCTGCGGCTTCGGTCGCGCCCGCGAGCGCACGCACGTCGGCGCAGCGAGCCTATGCCCGCCAGCTTCTGCTCATGGATATCCACATCACCTGGAACAGGCTGACGCGCGAGGAAGTCGCGGCGCTCAAGGACCGCGACGAGCTCGTGAAACTGCTGATTGCGCGGTATGGCCTGGAGAACGAGACCGCCGGGCACGACGTCGATGTCCTGCTGGGTGGCCGCACGCTGGCTGCAGCCTCAGCCTGACGGCAGCTCGACGATGACCCTTCCCCCTAACGGCCAACGGCCGAGCGCGCTGACCGATGAGGAGGAAGTCACGCTGCGGCGCGTCGCCTTCGGCGAATCGGAGGTCAAGGCCATGCGTGCGCATGACCTCGCGCGGCTCCACCGGCTGCAACTGATCGAGGACGGCAAGGACGGGCCGCGGCTTACGACGGCCGGCCGCGCCGTTTTCGAAGGACTGCCCAAGGCGGCGGGATTGGAAAAACGCGGACGCAGCGACGATTTGCTCCGGCACATGGAGCGTCTGCTGCGCGGCGCACGGCGGTAGCTGTCCTTGGCTGCGGAGACTGGCTGCGCAGCTGCTAGAACCCCATACCGCCGCCCATACCGCCCATGCCCCCCATGCCGGCTGGCATTGCAGGCGTCGGCGTCGGCTCTGGCTGCTCGCCGATCATCGCCTCGGTCGTGATCAACAGCCCCGCCACCGATGCTGCCCCTTCGAGCGCCACGCGCACGACCTTGGTCGGGTCGATAAGGCCGGCCTTGATCATGTCGACATAATCCGCCTTCTGGGCGTTGAAGCCGAAATTCGTGTCCTTTTGGTCAAGCAGGCGGCCCGCCACCACGGCGCCGTCGAAGCCGGCATTCTCTGCGATCTGGCGCACCGGCGCCTGCAGGGCGCGCCGCACGATGTCGATGCCGACCTGCTGGTCGTGGTTGCCACCGCGGCGGCCCGCCAAGGCACGGGCGGCGTAGAGCAACGCCGCGCCGCCGCCGGCGACGACGCCTTCCTCGACCGCGGCCTTGGTCGCATGCATGGCATCCTCGACGCGGTCACGGCGCTCCTTGACCTCGGTCTCGGTGGCGCCGCCCACCTTGATGATCGCCACGCCGCCCGCGAGCTTGGCCAGCCGCTCCTGCAGCTTCTCGCGGTCGTAGTCCGACGTCGTCTCCTCGATCTGCGCCTTGATCTGGGCGACGCGCGACTGGATATCCTTCTTCTTGCCGGCGCCGTCGATGACGGTGGTGTTGTCCTTGTCGATGCGCACCCGGCGCGCGTTGCCCAGCATGTCGAGCGTGACGGACTCGAGCTTGATGCCGAGTTCCTCGCTCACCAGCTGGCCGGCGGTCAGGACCGCCAGGTCCTCGAGCATGGCCTTGCGCCGATCGCCGAAGCCGGGCGCCTTGACGGCCGCGACCTTGAGCCCGCCGCGCAGCTTGTTCACGACCAGGGTCGCCAGCGTCTCACCCTCGATCTCCTCGGCGATGATCAACAGCGGCCGG
>DATEIF010000291.1:0-4547 GCA_035279205.1 Vineibacter sp. | reverse complement strand
CGGAGGTCGGAGGTTCGAATCCTCTCGGGGACGCCACTTCAGGGGTTGGCCTGCGCCGTCGTCCTCACAGGTCTTTGGTCATGAAGATGCGGCTGGTGCCAGGCGGATGGCAGGGAATTTCGCCGAACACCCGCCAGCCGTGCTGCCGGTAGAAGTCCGGCGCCTGGAAGCTGATGGTGTAGAGTACTGCCGACCTGCAGCCGCGCCGGCGCCCCTCCTCCTCGGCCTTCGCCAGCAGCCGGCTGCCCAGCCCACCGCCGCGCAAGTTAGCGGGCAGCCAGACGAGGTCGAGAAACAGCAGCCCGAGCGACGAGCGGCCGCTGATGCCGCCGAGCGTGTTGCCTGCGGCGTCTTTGACCAGCACGGCAAGCGTCCGACGGTCATTGATGCCGGTTTGCTCGTCGTTGTAAGCGGCAAGACCATAGCCGATGACGTCGACATCGCGCTGCTCCGGCGAGTCGGTCACGACGATGGTCGGTTCGCTCATGTGCGCCTCCTATTGCCCCGCCGTCGGGGCAGGTCGTGGCACGCCAGCACATCCTCACTCGCGCGCCCCTTTCGCCTCCAGCAGCGCGATCATTTCCCGATAGCCGCGCCGCCTGGCGTGTGCCAGCGGCGTGACGCCGTCGCGATCGGCGCGGTTCACGTCGGCGCCAGCCGCAAGCAGCATGGTCAGGATCTCGACATGGACCGGGCCGCCGTCGGACAGGATGATGGTCTCCAGCAGGGCGGTCCAACCCAGGCGGTTGACGTGATCGACGTTGATCGTGGTGCGCAGCAGCTCGCGCACCACGGCAGGATGGCCGTGATGCGCCGCCGGGATAAGGCCGGTGCCGCCGTAGCGGTTGGTGCTCTTCAGGTCGGCGCCGGCGGCCAGGGTCAGGCGCAGGATCTCCAGCCGGCCCTCGGCGGCAGCGTAGAGATAAGGCGAGTCCTCGATGCTGTCCTTGGCGTTCACGTCGGCGCCGGCCGCAATCAGCACACGCGCGGCATCGATGGCATTGGCGTGCGTGGCGATCAGCAGCGCGGTGCGACCGGCAGCATCGCGCGCATCGATACGGGTGCCGCCGCCGCGCAACAGCGCCGTGATGCGCGCCGCATCGTTGGCCGATGCGGCACCGTGCAAGTCGGTCTGCTCGGCCATGGCGTTACCGGCGATGGCTGTCGCTGCCGCCAGCAACGGCAGCAGCAACGTGCGCCGCCCGTACGCCAGGCATCGCATTCACGCCCCCGGACCTTCGGCGCGCATCTCGGCGAACACCTCCTTGGCGGTGATCATCGCCTCGCGCACCGAGGGCAGGCCGATATAGCCACTGAGATGCAGCAGCGCCTCGCCCAGCTCGTCCTCGGTCCAGCCCTGGCGGCGCGCCATGCGCAGGTGGATGGCCAGCTCGGGCCAGGCACCGGTGGCGGCGTCTGAGATCACGCAGATCAGTGCCCGCGTCTTGAGATCCAGGCCCGGCCGCGACCACAGCATGCCGAACACCGCCTCGCGCGCGTAGTCGCCGAACTTCTTCATCAACGGATCGTCGTAGACGGTGCCCGCCATCTTCTCGACCAGCTTGTCGCCCATGAGCTGCCGGCGGATCTCGCTGCCCTTCCTGTGAAGCTCGCTCTCGGCCATGGCTTCCTCCTCCCAGGCTCCCGTGCACTCGCCCCCGCCGGCAGCCTAGCGCATGACAGGCTTCCCGCAAGCGCGCGCATTTGATGCATGCCACCGCTTCGCGCGGCACGCTGCACTTTGCTAAGGTCCGCGCACCGATTTTCCACGGAGCCTGCATGCTGCCCTCGCAACGCGCGTTGTTCGATATTCCATCCGACGTCTGCTACCTCAACGCCGCCTCCTACAGCCCGCTGCCGCTGGCGGTGCAGGAGGCCGGCCGAACCGGCGTCGGCCGCAAGGGCCAGCCCTGGACCCTGGACGGCGGCTTCGCCTCGCGCACGAACGAGCGCACGCGCCGCGCCGCGGCGGCGCTGATCAACGCCGATCCCGAGGATGTCGCGCTGATTTCCTCGGTCGCCTACGGCGTCGCCACGGCCGGCAAGCTGGTGCAGGTCACGCCGGGCTATCGCGTGCTGGTGCTGCAGGATGATCATTCATCGCCGGTGCTGGAATGGATGACACGGGCGCAGGCCGAAGGCTTCACGGTCGAGACCGTGCGCCAGCCCTATGACGGCGACTGGACCGCATCGGTGCTGGCGGCGATCGCGCGGCCCGGCGCGCCGCAGCTGGCGCTGGCCTCGATCGCCTCGGTCCACTGGTCAGACGGTGGCGCGCTCGATCTCGACCGCATCGCGGCGGCCCTGCGCGCCAAGGGCGCCGGCCTGCTGGTCGATGCCACGCACGGCGTCGGCGTGATGAAGGTCGACGTGCAGGCGCTCGACCCCGACTTCCTGATCTTCCCGACCTACAAGTGGGTGCTGGGCCCCTACGGGCGGGCGTTCCTCTATGTCGCACGCCGTCACCAGGGCGGCACGCCGCTGGAGCAGACCGGCTTCGGCCGCCGTGCCATCTCGGCCGAGACATCGCCCTACATGAAGGATGCCTCGTATACCGCCGGCGCCCGGCGCTTCGACATGGGCGAGCGCGACCACTTCATCTCGATGGAGATGGCGGCTGTCGGCATGGAGATGATGGCCGGCTGGGGCCAGGCCGAGATCGAGGCGCGTCTTGCGATGCTGACCCAGCGCCTGGCCGACGGCCTGGGCAACCTCAAGGACGTGCGCTTGCCCGATCCGCGCCTGCGGGCGCCGCACATCCTGAGCCTGAGCTTCGCATCGGGCATGCCGGACGGCCTGATCGAACGGCTCGCCGCCGAGAACATCCATGTTGCGCCGCGGCTGGGCCGCATGCGCATCAGCCCGCACGTCTACAACACCGAGGATGACATCGACCGCTTCGTCGCGGCGTTCCGGCGGCAGGTGGGGTAGTTCCGGTCATCCTGAGATCTCCCGCGCCGGACGCACAGTGCGTCGCTCGCGGGAGATCTCTCGCTGCGCTCGGGATGACGGACGGAGTGACCCTTACGCCGCGCCGGCCGTGGCGCTTTCGATGACGACGGCCTTGCGCGCCGCGGTGTCGAACTTCAGGCGCTGCACGTAATCGAGGTCGCGGCCGGTGACGCGCACGAAGCGCGAGCCCTCGGGGTAGTCGATCGAGTGGATGGCGCCGACGTCGTAGACGCCGGCCTTGCCCGGCTCCAGCCGGTAGCTGCGCACAACCTCGAGGTCGGCCGCACCGGCTGCGGTGCCGCCATCGGTGCGGCGCCACTCGGTCATGTCGGTGTGCTTGACCGCCTGGCCGTACACCGCCCACGAGCTGCCGTGGTCATGCGGCGGCGAGCGGTGCGGACGCGGATTGCAATGCGCCAGCACGACAAAGCCCAGCTCGGCATCCTCGTAAAGCTTGCGTGTGCCGATGGGCGCCTGCGGGCCGACGGCGGTGTCGACGAAGGCCGAATTCTCCAGCAGGCGCTCCAGCAGCGCGCGCACCTTCTCGCGGCCGGCGGGACCGGCGTTGTCCTTCAGTGCCGCGCGGCAGTCGTCGATGAAGCTTTCCAGCGTGTAGGTCATGGGTTCCCTCGCATCGGCATGCGGACCGATCCTTGAGACCCTAGCAGACAGCGGGGCGACGTCGACAGATTTCCCGTCACCCCGGTGCAGACTCTCCGGGCAACGCGCGTGTGCAACGCAAGAGACTTGCACGGTGCTGGTTGTCATCGGAGAGTGGTGCCATCCGCGCCTCATCAAACAGGCATAACGACGGAGGGGAACATGAGTGCGGAACTGTCGCTGCTGGTGTGGTCGGTCGTCCTAACGCTGGTCCAGATGCTGGTCGCCGCCATGGGCGCCAACATGCAGGTCGGCCTGCCGGCGCTGGCCGGCAACCGCGAGGACCTGCCGACGGTCACCGGCTGGGCCGGTCGCGCCAAGCGCGCGCACGCCAACATGCTGGAGAACCTGGTGCTGTTCGCGGCCCTGGTGCTGGTGGCGCAGGTCGCTGGCAAGACCAACGCCATGACGGTGCTGGGCGCACAGCTTTTCTTCTGGGCTCGCTTGGCTTATGCCGTCATCTACGTTGCCGGCATTCCCTGGCTGCGCACGCTGGTGTGGTTCGTGTCGATCATCGGCCTGGTCCTGATCTTCCTGCAACTTCTCTGAGGTCCCGTGATCCGCATCACCGACCGCATCGCGCTCGACGAGGCGGAGATCGAGGAAAGCTTCGTGCGCGCCGCCGGGCCGGGCGGCCAGAACGTCAACAAGGTGTCGACGGCAGTGCAGCTGCGCTTCGACGTGCGCGGCTCGCCCTCCCTGTCCGACGCCGTCCGCGCGCGCCTGGAGCGGCTGGCCGGCAAGCGGCTGACCCGCGAAGGCGTCCTGGTGATCGTGGCGCAGCGCCATCGCACGCAGCAGCGCAACCGCGAGGACGCGCTTGAGCGGCTGGTCGACCTGATCCGTGAAGCGGCGACGCCGCCGACGCCGCGGCGCCCCACGCGCCCGACCGCCGCCTCGCGCAAGCGCCGGCTCGACGACAAGGAGCGACGGTC
>DATEIF010000290.1:0-5426 GCA_035279205.1 Vineibacter sp. | reverse complement strand
CCATTGCACGTCGCGCAGCGGATCGAAGCGATGGTTCTCGATCGCCTCGACAGTCTCGGGCTCCAGGCCGCCGACATCGATCGTCGTGCCGAACGTGCCGTCGTTCATATGACGGCCCGCGCGGCCGGCGATCTGCGCCAGCTCGACGTTGCGCAGCGGGCGCTGCATGCGGCCGTCATATTTGCGCAAGGACGCAAACCAGACATGGTTCACGTCCATGTTGAGGCCCATGCCGATCGCGTCGGTGGCGACCAGATACTCGACCTCGCCCGACTGGAACATATCGACCTGGGCGTTGCGCGTGCGCGGACTGAGCGCGCCCATGACGATCGCCGTCCCGCCGCGCTGTCGGCGGATCAACTCGGCGATGGCATAGACCTCGTTGGCGGAGAAGCCGACCACGGCCGAGCGGCGCGGCAGGCGCGTCGCCTTCTTCGGCCCGACATAGCTCAGCTTGGAAAAGCGCGGACGGGCCACCACGTCGATATCCGGCAGCAACCGGTTCAACACCGGCCGGATCGTGTCGGCCCCCAACAGCATGGTCTCGTTCATGCCGCGTGCGTGCAGCAGCCGGTCGGTGAAGAAATGTCCGCGCTCGGGATCGGCGGCCATCTGGATTTCGTCGACCGCCAGGAACGACACCACGCGGTCCACCGGCATCGATTCGACGGTGCAGACGAAATAGCGCGCGCCGGGCGGGGCGATCTTCTCCTCGCCGGTGATCAGCGCGACCTGATGCGCGCCTTTGATCTTCACGATGCGGTCATAATTCTCGCGCGCCAGCAGGCGCAGCGGGAAGCCGATCATGCCCGAGTCGTGCCCGAGCATGCGTTCGATCGCGAGATAGGTCTTGCCGGTGTTGGTGGGACCGAGAACGGCGGTCAGGCGGCCGGTGGCGCTACTGAGCGACATGGCACCACCTTCGCGCGCGCCCGCGGCCGAAGCAAGGCCGCGTAAAGACCTGACTTAGCCGGTGGCCATCGGCTCGAGCTTGTTGCAGCCGAGGATCGGACCCTGGTCGGCACATTGCACCAGCACGGCCAGCCCCTGGTCAGGCTTGAAGCGATCGGCTGGCACGGTCCACTGCGCGGCCGATCCGTTCCAACGGGCCAGCACCTCGAAGTGACGCACGACATTGAAATTCTCGAGCATGCGGCCGTCATTCTCGCCGGCATGCACGGGCGTGCTGTGGCGGCGATCATAGACCGCAAAGACGATGTCCACCGGCGCATTCTCGAGCTTGAACGGGGCAAGCTTGATCGTGAGCGCTCCACCAGGCGGCAGGACCAATTCCGGCGTCGCGCGTCGGGAGGAATGGCGCCGCGCCTTCGCCAGCAGTGCCTCGACTGCGCCGCTGGTGACTCCGGAGTCGTGCGCGATGCCGTCCACCACCATCTCCGGTGTGTAGACGTAGCGCTGCTTCAGGACGCTGGCGTAGGTGTGCTGACGCGCCGTCGTCTCCGGCGTCGCGAAGCGATCCTTCCAGCCGATGTAGTCCCAGTAGTCGACATGGTAGGAGAGCGCCACGATGTCTGGACGCCGAGCGCACGCGCCAAGCTCGCGATCGGCCGGCGGGCACGAACTGCATCCCTGTGACGTGAAGAGCTCGAGGGCCCACGGACCTGAAGAAGACGTTTCGCGCGCCGAGGCGGGGTCGCGCCCGTCGGCGAGCAAGGCCGCGCCTGCAAGCGATGCGCCGCCTGCAATCAAGGCGCGCCGGCCTGGCAGGGAAACGTTCGACATGTTGGTCAAGATGAGCACGCCTGCGAACACGAGCCAATCAACAAACGGTTAGAGGCAACAAGCATGGGCATCGGCTGGACTCTTGATAGGTAATAATATAACAAAACAACCAATGCCGCATCCCTCGTCTCCAGGTACGTCCTTGCTCGCGATGAGCGCCGCGACCCGCGTCATGGCGGCGCTCGGAGTGGCGGCCGTGCTGTGGCTGTGCGTTTGGGCGGCGATGTGAGACGGACATGAACGCCGCGCTTCGTCTGGTTGATGTGACTGTGAGCTACGACCGCCATCCGGCGGTACATCACATCTCCGTTGATATTCCTGCCGGAGAGATGACGGCCATCGTCGGTCCCAACGGCGCCGGCAAGAGCACTCTCCTCAAGGCACTGCTGGGCCTTGCGCCACGCGTCGAAGGCCGCATCGAATGCGCGGCCCGGCGCATTGCCTACTTGCCGCAGCAGGCCGAGATCGACCGCACGTTCCCGATCTCGGTGTTCGACACCGTGCTGCTTGGCCGCTGGGGCCGCTTCGGCGGGTTCGGCGCTGCCGGGCCAGCCGACCTCCACGACGCACGGCACGCGATCGAGGCCGTCGGCCTCGCCGGCTTCGAGCGGCGCCCAATCGATACGCTCTCGGTCGGCCAGTTCCAGCGTGTGCTGTTCGCGCGCCTCCTGCTGCAGGACGCCGATCTCGTGTTGCTGGACGAACCGTTCGCCGCCATCGACGCCAAGACCGTTGGCGATCTCATGGAGGTCATCAAGCGCTGGCACGCCGAGAAGCGCACCGTCGTTGCCGTACTGCACGACCTCGACCAGGTGCGGCGTGAATTCCCCAACAGCCTCTTGCTGGCGCGCGAGCTGGTCGATGCCGGCCCGACGCCGCGTGTGCTCTCCGCAGAGAACCTCCTGCGCGCCCGCGCCATGGCCGAGGCCTGGGACGAGCATGCCGGCGCCTGCGAGGTGCCGGTGCGGCTGAGCGCGTGATCGCGCACCCATGCTCTATGACGCACTGATCGGGCCGTTCGCGGATTTTGGCTTCATGCGCCGCGCGCTGGTCGCGAGCCTGGCGCTGTCGATGGGCGGCTCTGCCATCGGCGTGTTCCTGATCCTGCGCCGCATGACCTTGATGGGCGATGCGCTTGCCCATGCGCTGCTGCCCGGCGCCGCTCTCGGCTTCCTGCTGGGCGGGCTGTCGCTCCCGGCGATGAGCCTCGGCGGCTTCGTGGCCGGCATGGCGACGGCACTGGCCTCCGGCGCCATCGCGCGCTTCACCCGGATGCGCGAGGACGCCACCTTCGGCGCTGCCTACCTCACATCGCTGGCGCTCGGCGTCATGATCGTCTCCTTCCGCGGCTCGGCGGTCGACCTCATGAATATCCTGTTCGGCGCCATCCTCGCTGTCGACAACACTGCACTCTGCCTCGTCGCCGCTACGACGACACTGACGCTGGTCGGGCTCGCTGCGATCTACCGGCCACTGGTCGTCGAGTGCTTCAATCCCGGTTTCCTGGCGGCGATGGGCGTGCGCGGCGCTCTTTATCACTATCTCTTTTTGGCACTCGCGGTGTTGAACATGGTGGCGGCGTTCCAGGCGCTCGGCACCCTGATGGCGCTCGGCCTGATGCTGCTGCCGGCAGTCGCGGCCTCGTTCTGGGCCCGCGAGGTCTGGTCGATGACGGCGATTGCCATGCCCATGGCCTTCCTCTCGGCCGCGATCGGGCTTCTGGTGTCGTTCCACGCCGGGCTGCCGTCGGGGCCGGTCATCGTGCTGGTCGCAAGCCTGTTCTTCCTGGGCTCGCTACTGCTGGGGTCGCGCGCGTCGGTGCGCGCAAGGCTGTCGCACGCGACCCACCTTCGCGGCTAATCTCCGCGCATGTCTCTGAACAGCAACGTCGCGGTCGCGCTGGCGGCCTTCGCGATCGGCGCCGCTTTCGGCGCACTCGCGCGCTGGTCTGGCTTTTGCTTGCGCGGCGCTGTCGAGGATGCGCTCACCCGACCGCAGGCGCCGCGGCTGCGAAGCTTCCTGCTCGCCATGGCCGTTGCGTTCGTGACGACGCAGGCGCTGGTGCTGAGCGGCCATCTCGATCTCTCCAAGGCCGTGGTCCTGCCGCAGAGCCTGTTCTGGGGCGGCGCGCTTCTTGGTGGTGCCTTGTTCGGCATCGGCATGGTGCTGACCGGGGGCTGCGGCACGCGGCTCCTGGTCCTGGCGGCCGGCGGCAATCTCCGGTCGGTCGTGTCGTTCCTGGTCTTCGCACTCGTGGCCTACGCCACCATTCGCGGCATCCTCGCACCGGCCCGCAGCCTGCTCATGGCCGAAAGCTCGGTTGCCCTCGGCAGTCAGACCTTGCCGCTCGCCGTGGGCGTGATCTTCGCGGTGGTGGCGTTCGGGATGGCGCTCTGGCGTCGCGTGCCGGCGCGATACCTCGTGGCCGGCGCGCTGATCGGACTGCTGGTGCCGGCGGGCTATCTCGTGACCACGATTCTGGGCGGCGATGAATTCGAGCCGTCGACTGTCGAAAGCATCAACGTCACGCGCGCCGGCGGCGAGTCGCTGGTCTATCTCCTGATCTGGACCGGCGCGAAAATCAATTTCGGCATCGCGTTCGTGGGCGGCATCCTGATCGGCGCTGGTGTGGTCGCGGTGGCGCAGGGCGAGTTCAAGCTGGCGGGCTTCGAACGGCCGGCCGATATGTTGAGCTACGCATCAGGCGCTGCACTGATGGGCGTGGGCGGCGTGCTGGCACTCGGCTGCACGATCGGCAACGGATTGACAGGCGTGGCGTCGCTCGCGCCCACCTCGTTCATCGCCGTGCCGGCGATGGTGCTCGCCGCTGCTGCGACGATGAAATGGCGTTGGAGGAAACAGGCATGAGCAATTCACCGGTTGCGGGCGTGGCGCTCAAGACCATCACGGCCAACGGGATCCATATGCGCTACGCCGAAGCCGGCAGCGGCCCGTTGGTGCTGTTCTGTCACGGCTGGCCGGAGAGCTGGTATTCCTGGCGGCATCAACTGACGGGTGTCAGTGCGGCCGGCTTCCGCTGCGTGGCGCCCGACATGCGCGGCTACGGCGGCTCCGAGGCGCCCGAGCCGATCGACCAGTACACGCTCTTGCAAATCGTCGGCGACATGGCCGAGCTCACCAAGGCGCTGGGCGAAAGCAAGGCAGTCATCGTGGGCCACGACTGGGGCGCGCCGGTCGCCTGGCATGCCGCCTTGTGGCGGCCGGATCTCTTTGCTGCGGTGTGTGCGATGAGCGTGCCCTACGCGCCGCCGGGCTACGTCGATGTTCTGACTGCGCTCGACAAGCTCGGCATCCACGACTTCTACCTGCAATACTTCCAGAAGCCGGGTGTGCCCGAGGCCGAGCTGCAGGCCGACATCAGGGGCGCGCTGCGACGGATCTATTTTACTGCCAGCGGCGATCACATCGAGAAGGGCAAGGGCTTCGCGCGGCTCACGACAGGCACCCTGCTCGGCAACACCGTCGATCCAGTGACATTGCCGACATGGTTGCGCCCGGAGGATCTCGATTATTACGTGCAGGAGTTCTCACGCACCGGTTTTCGCGGTGGGCTCAACTGGTATCGCAACTTGCGGCGCAACTGGGAGCAGGCGGCACCGTGGCGTGGCCAGCCGATCCGCCAGCCCTCGCTCTTCATTGCCGGCAGCCGCGACGGCGTCTTG
>DATEIF010000289.1:0-2217 GCA_035279205.1 Vineibacter sp. | reverse complement strand
CCCGATCCGACCTCACCGGATCCGCCATATGCTCGATGATGAGCGGCGTCGCAGGGCTTCAATCCAGCAACACGTGCGGCCGGCCGCAGCGAGACTGATCTCGGCGCCCCGCTCCCCCGACGCCGAGGTGGCGCCATGGTGAAGACGGGACGTGATCACGCAACCTCGCTGCGTGACGGCCGGGCCATTCATATCGCATCCGAACGCGTAGCCGATGTCACCGAGCATCCGGCCTTCCGCCGCTCGGTCCAGTCAGCCTGTGGCCTCTACGACCTGCAGGCCGCGCCCGACAATCTCGAGACGATGACGTTCACGTCGCCGACCAACGGCCGGCGCGTCAACCGGCTGTGGCAGCTGCCGCGCAATCGGCGCGAGCTGGTCGAGCGGCGCCAGGCGCTCGAGGCGTGGGCGACGGCCACGCTGGGCATGATCGGCCGATCGCCCGATCATGTCGGCTCCTCGCTCGCCGGCATGTATATGGGCCTCAAGGTCTTCGCCAAGCACGGCTCCAAGCGCGCCAAGGCGCTGGCCGACTATTTCGAATACGCGCGCGACAACGACCTCTACCTGTCCTACGTCATCATCAACCCGCAGGCGGACCGCTCAAAGGCCGCATCGGACCAGCCGGGCGAGGACCTGGTGGCCCGCATCGTCGACGAGGATTCCGAGGGCATCACCATCCGCGGCGCCAAGATGCTGGGCACCAGCGTCATCTTCGCCAACGAGATCATGGTGTCGGGCTTCATGGGCCTGCAGCCCGGCGAGGAAGACTACGCCTTCACCGCCATGGTGCCGATGAACGCCCGTGGGCTGAAAGCCTTCTCGCGCAAATCCTACGAGGCGGCCGCGACCTCGGTGTTCGACAATCCGCTGTCGAGCCAGTTCGACGAGAACGACGCCGTCGTCTATTTCGACGACGTGAAGATCCCGTGGGAGCGCGTGCTGGTGCATCGCGACGTGCAGATGGCGCAGGCGCAATGGCACGAGACGCGCGCCTACGTCTTCCAGAACTACCAGTGCCAGATCCGCCTGATGGTGAAGCTGCGTTTCCTGCTGGGGGTCGCGCGCAAGATCGCCGAGATCAACGGCATCATCAACTACCCGCAGGTACGCGAAACGCTGGGCCTGCTCGCCGCCAAAGCGACCAGCGTCGAGGCCATGGTGATCGCCATGGAGGCGGCCGGCGAGCAGTTCGGCGAGTACTATGTGCCCAGCCGGCCGATCGTGGCGGCGGCACAGGCGCTCACGCAGCAGATGTATCCCGAGATCATCGAGGCATTGCGCACCTTGGCCGGCGGCGGCCTGATCATGCTGCCCTCGGCCGCCAGCGACTTCGCCAACCCGCAGTTCGCCGACATCATCGACAAGACGCAGCGCTCGTCGATCGTGAGCCCCAAGGAGCGGGTGAAGTTCTTCAAGCTGGCGTGGGACGCCATCGGCTCGGAGTTCGGCTCGCGGCACCTGCAATACGAGATCTTCTACTCCGGTCCGGCCTTTGTGACCCGCGGCCACGCCTTCCGCTACTTCGACTGGAACCAGGCCCGCTCCATGGTCGACGGCTTCATGGCCAGCTACGACCTGCCCGACGCCGCCCCGAAAGACGCGTCGCCGCCGACCGCCAAGCCCGACTGATCTCCGGCGGAGAGCTCCATGCCCGCACATAACGCTGCAGCGGCTGCGACGGCGGTCGCGCCGCCCGATCTTCCCCTCCGCCGCTGCCTGGGCCATTTCGCCACCGGCGTTGCGATCGTGAGCTACGATGCTCCCACCGGCCCGCGCGGACTGACCGTCAACGCGTTCACGTCGGTCTCGCTCGATCCACCGCTGGTGCTGGTCTGCCTCGACAAACGTTCCAGGGCGATCGGGCATGTGCCGCAGTCGCCATTCGCGGTGAATGTGCTGCACGCCAACCAGCGCGATCTCGCCCGGCACTTCGCCGGCCACCCCGTGTCCGACGTCACGCCGGCATGGCACCGGATCGATGCCGTGCCGGTGCTGACGGACTGCCTGGCGTGGCTCGCGTGTGCGCCGTGGTCGCATCACGACGCTGGCGATCATGTCATCGTCGTCGGCCGCGTGGTCGCCTTCGGCACCAACCCGCAGACGCCGCTCTGCTTCTTCCGCGGCGAATTCATCGAACTCCCAACACAACCCTTCGAACGAGGTGCACCATGAACGCGCCCGCATCCCCCACCGTCAGCCTCGGGCCGGACGCCG
>DATEIF010000288.1:0-9862 GCA_035279205.1 Vineibacter sp. | reverse complement strand
AAGCGCGAGGAGATGCGCTTGGCCTCCTGCTGCCACTCGGCTGGCAGCGCCGCGAGGAGTTTCAGCTCCGCCTGGTGCACCTCCGCCCCGAGGCCCAGCTCGGCAGCCGGTCCCGGCAGTCCGCTGAGGAACAGCGCCTGCGCCTCCGGCGCGGTGAGACCGGTGAGCCGCGTGCGCCAGCCGTCCAGCAGCGCGAAGCCGCCGGCGCAGCCGCGCTCGGCGTAGACCGGCACGCCCGCCGCGCTCAGCTGGTCGATGTCGCGATAGATGGTGCGCACCGAAACCTCGACCTCGGCCGCCAGCGCCTCGGCGCTCATGCGGCCGCGGGTTTGCAGCAGCATCAGGATCGACAGCAGGCGGCTCGCACGCATTTTTCAAGACTAGCACGAATACCTGACATCCGATGGCAGGTATTGCCGTGCATGGTCGTGCCGGCCGCGATGGTCGCGGTCGCTTCGAACGGCTTCCCGGAGAGCACGGCCATGACTGCACAAGATCTGCCCATGGGCGACAAGCACGACTTCGATTTTCTCGCCGGCACCTGGATCGGCGAGAACAGGCGCCTCAGGAAGCGCTGGGTCGGCAGCGACGACTGGGACGTCTTTCCCGGCCATTTGCGCTGCGCGTTGCATATGAACGGTCTGGTCAATGTCGAGGAGGTCACCTTTCCAACCCGGGGATTCATCGGGATGACGGTGCGCTTGTTCGACCACGTGGAGCGGCGCTGGTCGATCTACTGGATCAACAGCGAGCGGGCCGTCTTCTATCCGCCGATGCGCGGCGGTTTCACGGGCGACCAGGGCGTGTTCTTCGGCGAGGAGACCGACGATGGCCAGCTGGTGAAGGTGCGGTTCCGCTGGACCAAGCGCGGTCGCGACAGCGCGCGCTGGGAGCAGGCCTTCTCGCGCGATGGCGAGTCCTGGGAATGGAACTGGTCCTGCGACTTCACCCGCACCGGCGACTGAGGTGCCCACCATGAAAATCTATTCCGGACCGCTCAGCATGTTCGGTGCCAAGGCTGAGATCGCGGCGCATGAGAAGGGAATCGCTTTCGATCTCGAAATGGTGCCCTTCAACATGCGCACCCTCTACGACCCCAAGCATCCCGACGTGCTGCGCATCAACCCCAAGCGGCAGGTGCCGGTGCTGATCGATGGCGACCTGGAGATTTTCGATTCGACTCAGATTTTCGAGTATCTCGAAGATGCTTGGCCATCGCCGGCGCTGTGGCCGGCCGCGCCTCGGGACCGCGCGCGGGCACGCCTGCTCGAGCTGAAATCAGACGAGGTGTTCTTCCCGCATGTCATCCGCCTGATGGGACTCAAGGGTGCGGGCAACCACCCCGATGCCGGACCGTCAAGAGACGGGATCGAAGGCTACTATCGCGAGATGAATCGCGTGCTGGAGGGCCGGGACTATCTGGCGGGCACGTACTCCCATGCCGATATCGCCTTCTACATGGCGCAGTTCTTTGCTGCGCGGATGGCGGTGCCGATGACATCGGCGCTGGCGAATCTGTCGGCCTGGCGGGTCCGCGTGGGAGAACGGGCCGCGGTTCGACGCGTGGTGGGCGCCATGAGCGACTTCCTGCGCGGTGAGGGGCGTCCGGTGCCGGATTTCGCATGAGCGCGGGCGCACGACGGTAAAGTCGGACCGCGCGCCTCCCGGCGCGCTCATGTGAGCGCGGCAGGAGCCGCGCGCTCCGGTTGGACCCACCGGCAGGGAGAGTCACCCATGGAGCTTTTCATCTTCGCGCGCTTCCATGCCCGCGAGGGCCAGGAGGCCGCCGTCATGGCGGCGCTGGACGACGTGGTCATCCCATCGCGTGACGAGCCGGGCTGCGTGACGATCGCGGCCTACCAGTCCGTTCGCGATCCGCGGCTGCTCTGGATCCACTCGCGCTGGATCGACGAAGCGGCGTTCGACCTCCATGCCCAACAGCCACACACCGTTCGCTTCCTGGAGCGCGTGCAACAGCTGATCGACCATCCGCTGGATATCACGCGGGCGTATCCCTTGAGCCGCATGCAGCCGTGACTGCGCCTCTAGCCGGGCAACACCTGGGGACGATCGGCGTTGACCTACGACAGGCAATTGGCCTGGCTGGATATCGGAGGTCACCATGCTGGTCGCGGAGGTCATGACCCGCAACGCGGAGATGGTTGCACCGGATGCATCCCTGCAACAGGCGGCGCAGAAGATGGAGGAGCTTGATATCGGTGTCCTGCCGGTGTGCGACGGCCACCGCTTGCTGGGTGTCATCACCGACCGTGACATCGCGGTTCGCGCTGTTTCGGCTGGCGCCCTGCCGAGCGAAGCCCTGGTGCAGGACTTCATGAGCCCCGATCCGGCCTGGTGCTATGAGGATGACCAGGTGGGTGCGGCGCTTGATGATATGGAGGCCCGGCGGCTGCGGCGGCTGATGGTGCTCGACCGCGATGAGCGCCTGGTCGGAATCCTGGCCCTGGGCGACGTCGCCGTGAAGGCACAGGCCGATCGGGAAACAGGCGCTGCGCTCTCTGAAATTTCGCGTCCCGCGCGGCCAGACCGTGAGGGACGCCGTTTGCGCTAATCGCGACTGTCATCCCTCGCTACGCTCGGGATGACAGGTGTGTCAGCGACCGGTGATGGGAGCGTCGATCCGGGGATCACGCGTCGGCAGAGTCTGAACGCCACCGTTGGCGCGGATTGAGGGCATAGGCGAAGAGCGCATCGAGGCTTTCGCCCTCGGGAATTGCAACCATGGGTCTATAGTTCGCGGCGAACGTTCGCAGGGCGCCGATTGCGGTCTCGATCTGCACCGGACCGAGGGAGACCGCGGCGGCCTCGACCACGTCACGCAGGCCGAGCAGGGCCGTGATTTCGTCGCTATAGACGAGGCGGCCTTCAATTTCCTCCAGGCGGTGATCAACAGCTTCGAGCGCCTCGTCGAGAGAACGCAAGGCCCTGGGCCCACCACCGATCCGCCAAAGGATCGGCCACTCGAACTCGTTGTCGATGTACCGCATGGGCTTCTCTCCAAGCCGTAGCCCCGGATCACTGCCCCCTAGCGCATGCTGCAAGCGACGGCCCCCGGACTCAAGTGAAGATTCCATGAAGCCAACATGAACGATCGTGGGTTGTTGATCCGTCGACCGATCGCAGCATGGTTGCATTGCAGCATGCCCTGATCAGAGGCTGTCACCGGTCGGTCACAAGCATTTCCCTTGCCAAGGGCCCGGTTCACGCGCGTTTCTCCACAGTCGGTTGTGGAGAAGATTGCCGAGGCCAGATCTTGGAAATCCACGTTGTGTATAGATTTGATGCTTGTGCTGCATATGGGGCGTGGTCCGCGGATGTTCACGCCGCCCGTTGCGTACTCGAAACAGACCCGGAACGGCTAACCTACGGATAATCTTCTATTTTCGGGACCGATTTGTTTGACGTCCCGTCATTTCCCGTGATATCCCATACGTACCCTAAAGCAGCGCCAAGAGCAGCGGGGTGCCACTGGTCCGCGTGGGGCGGAAGGGGGCAATGACCAGGCCCGTGGGGGAACTGCATGTTCCTGTCCACTTACATGATGAAGGTGGACAAGAAGGGACGGATCTCCGTGCCGGCCCCCTGGCGCGCGCACCTGACGGAAGAAGGTTTCGACGGATTCATTGCCTTTCCATCGATCACCCATGACGCCATCGATGCCCGCGGCATCAAGGCGTTCCATGCCTTGATGGACCGCCTGCAGGCCGACACCCAGGCCAAGGCCGGCACGTTCGAGGCCGAGCTGTTCACCGACGGCGACAACCACGCCGCTCACCTTTCCAGCATCGCCGTCGACGTCGGCTTTGACAGCGAGGGCCGCCTGTCGCTGCCGCCGCCGCTGAAAAGCGTGCTGGGGGAGTGCGAGCAGGTGGCCTTCGTTGGTCGCCATGGTTTTTTCCAAATCTGGGCCGACCAAGCGTGGGCGCGCCAGGCGCAGGTGGAACGCGACGCGTTCCGCAGCCGCGTGCTGGCGCATCGGGGAGGCTCAGCATGAACGCCGCTCGCGCGCTCGCCGCGACCGGCCCGCATGTGCCGGTGTTGTGCGCCGAGGTCGTGCGCCACATCGATCCGCGTCCGGGCGGTACCTATGTCGACGGCACGTTCGGCGCCGGCGGCTACAGCCGGGCGCTGCTGGACGCCGCCGATTGCCGAGTCGTTGGCATCGATCGCGACCCGCAGGCGGTGCGTGCTGCCCGGGCGCTCGAATCCTCGTCGGCCGGGCGGCTGATGGTCATTGAAGGCCGCTTCGGCGACATGGCCGAGCTGCTGGGTGCCCGCGGCGTCACATCCGTCGCCGGCGTGGCGCTCGACCTCGGCGTATCCTCGATGCAGATCGACCGGCCCGAGCGGGGCTTTTCGTTCCGCCATGACGGCCCGCTCGACATGCGCATGTCCAGCGATGGCATCAGCGCCGCCGACGTCGTCAACACCACCGCTGAAGGCGAGTTGGCCGACATCCTGTTCGATTATGGCGAGGAGCGGCAGTCGCGTCGCATCGCGCGCGCCATCGTGCGCGCCCGCGCCGTCAAGCGTATCGAGCGCACGGCGGAGCTGGCCGCGATCGTGCGCCAGGCGCTGGGTCCGGCGGCGGCGCGCGACAAGATCGACCCGGCGACGCGGACGTTCCAGGCGCTGCGCATTCACGTCAACGACGAGCTGGGTGAGCTGCGGCGCGGGCTGTCCGCGGCCGATGCGCTGCTGGCACCCGGCGGCCGGCTGGCCGTGGTGTCGTTCCATTCGCTGGAGGATCGCACCGTCAAGGATTTCCTGCGCACGCGGGCGGGTGCCGGGCCGCGGCCCTCGCGCCATCTGCCGCAGGCGCGTCCCGACACTGCCGGGCGCGATGCCCCGTGGCGCGTGCTCACACGCCGTCCGGTCGCGCCGAGTGAAGCCGAATGCGTCGCCAATCCGCGCGCCCGCTCGGCGCGGCTGCGCGTGGGCGAGAAGCTTGGCGATCATGCGGCGGGAGGCGCCGCATGATCAACCGCGGCATCCTGTTCTGGGTGATGGCGGCGATCTTCACCGGCATCGGTCTGTTCATGGTCAAGTACCAGGTGCAGACGCTGGAAGAGAAGATCGAGGGCATCAACCGGCAGATCGTCGAAAACCAGCGCGCCACGCACGTGCTGAAGGTCGAGTACGCCCATCTCGGT
Organism: Vineibacter sp.; assembly: GCA_035279205.1. Lineage (GTDB taxonomy): Bacteria > Pseudomonadota > Alphaproteobacteria > Reyranellales > Reyranellaceae > Vineibacter. The sequence continues at coordinate 4,688 of DATEIF010000288.1, read as the reverse complement.
GAGTTGCAGCGCATCGAGAGGCTGAACGACAAATTCATTCATCTCCAGCCGATCGCGCTTCGCCAGATCGGCCGGATTGACCAGGTCCCCCTGCGGCGGACCGACGGAGCGCTCGTCACGGACAACAAGACGACGCCAGCAAGAGGGCCGGGAACCGGCGCCCCCTCGTCTACCGACGCCCCCTCAGCGTCGGCGACGCTCCGTTCCGCCGCCAAACCGGAGGCCGGTGCTCGCGCGCCGGCCTCCGGGCCAAATCGCCCCACCGCCGCCGCGCTGCGCGCGCCGGTCGTCGATGACGAAGTAACAGCCGCGCCGACAGAAGACGCGGACACGCCTGCCGCCGCCCCACCGCCGCCACCACCACCACGCGCGCCGCGCGCCGGCCGAGGGGGCGGCCAGTGATCGGCGGGCTGTTCCGCCGGCGCGACGCACAGGAAGCCACTGCAGCGCGTGATGTGCGCCAGCGCCTGGCAGCGCAGAACCTGCCGGCCCGCGATGCGCTGGAGGTAGCGCGCGGACGCCTGGCCGTCGGCGCCGCCCTGTTCGGGGTGCTCTTTGTCGCCGTGGGATTGCGCATGGGCTATGTCGCGCTGTTGCGCGATGGCGGCGAGCCCGGCGTGACACGCGCTGCGCACCCGGCGCAGGTGCAGGCCGACCGCGCCGATATCCTGGATCGCAACGGCGTCGTGCTGGCCACGTCGCTGCCGGTGGTATCGCTGTTTGCGACGCCGCGTCTGGTGCTGGATGTCGAGGAAGCGGCGCTCAAGCTGTCCAAGACGCTGCCCGACGTCAAAGCCGAGGACGTGCGCGAGAAACTGCTGTCGGGCCGCAGCTTCGTGTGGATCAAGCGCGGGCTCAGCCCGCGCGAGCATGCCGCCGTGATGCGGCTGGGCCTGCCCGGCTTCGAGTTCCAGGCCGAAGAGCGGCGCATCTATCCGCAGGGCGCCATCGGCCCGCACGTGCTGGGCTACACCGGCATCGACAATGTCGGCCTGGCCGGCGTCGAGAAGCGCTTCGATGAGACGCTGCGGCAGGGCGAGCCGCTGCGGCTGTCGATCGACATCCGCTTGCAACGGTTCCTGGAGCAGGAGATCGCGCGCGCCACTCAGCGCTTCTCGGCCATCGGCGCCACCGCCGCCGTGATGGATGTCAGCACCGGCGAGATCCTCGCCATGGCCTCGCTGCCGGCCTATGACCCCAACCGGCATCAGACGATCAGCAACGATGCGCTGTTCAATCGCTCGACCCTGGGCGTCTATGAGCAGGGCTCGACGTTCAAGATCTTCAATACCGCGATGGCGCTCGACAGCGGACGATTCACGACGACATCCGTGTTCGACGCCAGCTCGCCGATCAAGATCGACCGTTTCACCATCACCGACTACCACGCGCAGAATCGCGCGCTGACGGTTGCCGAGATCTTCAAGTATTCATCCAATATCGGGTCGGCCAAGATGGCGTCGGAAATCGGCGTCGAAGGCCAGCGTGCCTTCATGGACAAGATCGGCATGCTGCGCCCGGTGCCGATCGAGCTGCCGGAAGTGGCCCAGCCGCTCTATCCCAAGCAGTGGCGCAAGATCAACATGCTGACCATTGCCTATGGTCATGGCATCTCGGTGACGCCGCTGCATGTCGTGACCGCCACGTCGGCGATGATCAACGGCGGCATATACTATCCGCCCACCCTGCTGAAGCGCGGCGCCGCCGGCCATACCGAGGCTGGCCGTCGCGTCATCAGCGACAAGGCCTCGCGCCAGATGCGCGAATTGTTCCGGCTGAACGTCGTGGAGGGCTCGGGCAAGAACTCCGACGTGCCGGGTTTCGACGTCGGCGGCAAGACCGGCTCTGCCGAGAAGCCCAGCCGGCATGGCTACCGCGAGAAGGCGCTGATCAGCTCCTTCGTCGCCGCGTTCCCCATGCGCGAGCCGCGCTACGTCGTGATGGTCTCGATCGACGAGCCCAAGGGCACCAAGGAAACCGGGGGCTATGCTACCGGTGGTGCCGTGGCGGCGCCATCGACGAAGGCCATCATCGAGTATATGGTGACGTTGTACGGCATAACGCCGGTTGATCCGGCCGCGGCCGCGAAGCTGATGGCGGCGGCACCGGCGGCTACTGCGCCTGCGGCCACCATACCCGCGGTGACCGCGCCTGCAGCGGCCGCGACCCGCACCACCGTGGCAACCACGACGGCGACGCCTGCATCGTCGGGGCCAAGCCTGACCCAGCTCGTTGAGGCCACGACCGGTGGTTCATCGGCGCCTGCCGCGCCGGCGCGGCCGGCAACCGGGGGAGGGCGCTGACATGCGCCTGGGCGAGCTCCTGCAGCGTTCCGATCCCGACGCGCGTGGCACGCAGGTAGCGGCGCACGATCCGGAGATCGCGGGCCTGACCGCCGACTCGCGCGCCGTGCGGCGGGGCTGGTTGTTCGCGGCATTGCCGGGCAGCAAGGTCGATGGCGCCACCTTCGCGCGCCAGGCCGTGGCAGCCGGCGCGGTGGCGGTGCTGGCGGCAGATGGTGCCGAGCTGGGCATGCTGCCCGATCACGTCGTGATCATCCGGGATGGCGAGCCGCGGCGTCGGCTTGCCCGCATGGCCGCCGTGATGGCCGGCACGCAGCCGCTGGCGGTCGTCGCGGTCACGGGAACCAGCGGCAAGACCTCGGTTGCCGAGTTCACGCGCCAGATCTTTGCCGGCGCCGGCTTTTCGGCCGCCAGCCTGGGAACCCTGGGCATCGTCTCGCCCACGCTCACCACGCCGCCAGGACTCACCACGCCTGATCCTGTGCAGCTTCATCGCGATCTCGCCACCCTGGCGCGCGACGGCGTGAACTACGTGGCGATGGAAGCGTCGAGCCATGGGCTCGACCAGTACCGCCTCGATGGCATCCGCTTCTCGGCCGCGGCCTTCACCAACCTCTCGCGCGATCATCTCGACTACCACCCGTCGATGGAGGCCTACCTCGCTGCCAAGGCGCGCCTGTTCAGCGAGCTGTTGCCCGGCGGCTGCACCGCCGTGATCAACGCCGACAGCGCCCACGCGGCAGCGTTGATCGACATCAGCCAGCGGCGTCAATTGCGGCTGTGGTGCTACGGTTTTAGTGGTGATGAGCTGCGACTGGATGCAGCGACGCCGCACGGCGACGGGCAACACCTCGCGGTGTCGCTGTTCGGTCATCGCTATGACGTCGAACTGCCGCTGATCGGTGCTTTCATGGCCGGCAATGCGTTGGCGGCGCTGGGGCTGGCCGTCGCGGTCGGCGTGCCGGTCGACTCGGCGCTGGCGACCCTGGCGCGCCTGAAGGGCGCGCCGGGTCGGCTCGATCGCGTCGCCACCCATCCGCGGGGCGCGCCGGTGCTGGTCGACTATGCGCACAAGCCCGATGCACTGGAGCAGGTCCTGCGCGCGCTGCGGCCGCATACGCATGGCCGCCTGATCGTGGTGTTCGGTTGCGGCGGCGATCGCGATCCGGGCAAACGGCCGATCATGGGCGACATCGCCGGCCGGCTCGCCGATGTCGCCATCGTCACCGACGACAATCCGCGCAGCGAGGATGCCGCCACGATCCGCGCCGCCATCCTCGGCGGCATGACGGCGGCGCAGGCCGACGTGATCGAGATCAAGGACGGCAGGCGCGCCGCCATCCGCGCCGGCCTGGAGGCTGTGCGCGGCGCCGACGATCTGGTGGTCATTGCCGGCAAGGGCCACGAACAGGGCCAGACCATCGCCGGCGTCACGCATCCGTTCGACGATGCCACGGTGGCGCGTGACCTGCTCACCGTCGCAACGCCGCGCGGAGCCGCCGCATGAGCGTCATGCCCAAGCGCGATCCCCTGTGGACCGGTGCCGACATCGTCGCCGCCTGCGGCGGTCGGGCGCTGGGCGGCACGGCCTGGCGTGCGGGCGGCATTTCGATCGACACCCGGACCCTGCGCGATGGCGATCTCTTTGTCGCGCTCCAGGGCGAGGCCGCCGACGGCCACGCTTTCGTTGAAGCCGCATTTGCCAAGGGCGCTGTCGCTGCGCTGGTGTCCGATCCGGATCTTGCCGCGAGCGCCGGACCGCTCGTGCAGGTCGCCGACACGCTGCACGGCCTGGAAGCGATCGGACGTGCCGCTCGCGCGCGCAGCCGGGCGCGGATCGTGTCGGTGACTGGCAGTGTGGGCAAGACCAGCACCAAGGAAGCGCTGCGCGTCGTGCTGGGAGGGCAGGCCAAGACCCACGCCGCCGAAGCCAGCTACAACAATCATATTGGCGTGCCCCTGACATTGGCGCGCCTGCCGGTCGATGCGCGCTATGCGGTATGCGAGATCGGCACCAACCATCCCGGCGAGATCGAGCCGCTGGCGCGCATGACGCGTGCGCATGTCGGCGTCATCACCAACGTTGAGGCCGTGCATATCGGTCATTTTGGCACCGTCGATGCAATCGCCGAGGAAAAGGCCAAGCTCTTCGTCGGCATGGACCCGGCGCTGGCGGGGGGGCCCACCGCGGTCCTGCCGCGCGACAGCGCCCACTTCTTTCGCTTGGCGCAATGGGCCGATGCCGCTGGCGTATCGCGGCACGTCACATTCGGCCTGCATGAAGAGTCGGCATACCGCCTGATCGGGTGCGACCTCGAGGACACCGGCAGCACCGTTACGGCGCTGGCGCAGGGCCGCGAACTCCGCTATCGCCTCGGCGCCCCG
>DATEIF010000287.1:0-2314 GCA_035279205.1 Vineibacter sp. | reverse complement strand
TCCAGGCGCGCCGCCGCAAGTTCGACAGCGTGTTTCGCGGTTTCATCAAGGACGGCATTGCCGACGGCTCGATCCGCCCGTGCGATCCCAAGATGGCTGTTTTCTGGTTCATGGGCGCCATCAATGCCATCCCGCGCTGGTTCGAGCCGGGGCGCGGCCATACCGGTGCGGAAGTCGCCGACATCTATCTCGACTTCATCGCCCACGGCCTGGCGAAGAGTCGCTAGGGTCTGTCATCCCGAGCAGCGAGGGATCTAGGCGCCGTCCCTAGATCCCTCGTTGCGCTCGGGATCACAGGCTTACGTCGCCGCGAAAACCGCAGCCACCTTGCTGGAATTGAAGACGTAGGTTTCCACGAAGTCAGACCACGTGGGGCGCCGCTTCAGCTCGTTCATCGCGCCGGCCAGTGCGAACCAGTTCAGCAGTTCCTGCTGCCCTGAGTCTTCGACCTGGCCCAGGCTGTAGTTGCGCCATGTGGCGTAGTCGCCAGCGACCATCGCCTGGTACAGCGCCCGGTCGGCGGCGACGTCGGGCTGCATGCGCCATGTCTTGTCGACCAGGAAGGCGTGCGACCAGCTTGAAGATGCCAGCAGTGCCACCCGCCACGGGCTGTCGCGGCAGATTCGCGCCACGGCGGCGCCGATGTCGAAGCATCGTCGCGGCGAGGGCGAGGGCGGATCCAACGGGCGGCCGCGGTCGGCCCACTGGCTGATGAAGCCGCGATAGCTGATCACCTGCCGGCCATAGCAATTGATGGAGAACGGCACGACAGGGTAGGGGAAGCCCCGCCGGTCATAGTCGAGATACAGGATGGCGTTGAGGAAGGCGTGCGCCATGCCGGGGTGGTGCAGCGGCTTGTAGGCATAGGCCACGTCGAACTCGTTGAGCAGCAGCTGCGAGGCCAGATGCTTGGCGCCCTCGGGGTGGCCCGGCACCAGGATGTTGGTATCCGCCGGTTCGCCCCAGACGTTCGGCTTGCCGCCGCCCCATTGATCCTTGGCTTTGGCGCCGACCATTGCCGAGGCGCTGGCATGCTTCCAGGGATGGATGCGCATGTCCTCGTAGGCATGCAGGCAGAAGGCCGGAACGATGTCTTCCTTGAAGTTCTCGTACTGATCGTCACCCCAGATCACGACAAAGTCCGGCTTGAAGTCGTCAAGCGCCTGTCGCACCCGGCGCAGCCCGACCAGCATGGCCTCGCGGTGCCGGGTGCCGGCGGCGGCGCCGCTATCCGTGCTCCACTCCTGCTGCATCGGCGCCGGCCAGCCAGCCGGATCCTTGGCCGCCGCGGGGATATCCGGGTCCTTCAAACGGCCGCGCAGGATATTGGCCATATCGGCATCATTGCCGCTGAACGGCGGGTAGTGCGAAACGCCGATTCCCAGAACGTCACCCATCACGTTCCTCCGCACGTTGTCATCACCTGATGCTTGTATTTATGACGTACACGTCCTTTAATAGGACGTCAACGTCCTTTATCGGCCGATCGCATGAGCCCGAGAAACGCCAGCAAGCGCAACCAGCCGCCCGATCCTTTCGCCGATGCCGATCTGCTGACGTGGCCGGGCTACCTGCTGCGGCGCTGCCACCAGCGCTCGCTGGAGATCTTCAACGAGGTCGTGGGCGCGTACGATGTGACGCGTCAGCAGACGGCGGTGCTGATCACGCTGCGGAAGAATCCCGGCGCGACCCAGCAGCGCCTGTCGGACGCCAGCGGCTTCGATCGCAACACGCTGGCCGAAATCCTGAACCGGCTGAAAGCCAAGGGCCTGATCGATCGCCGCCGGTCAGCGCGCGACAGCCGCGCCTACGAGCTTCATCTGACGGCCAAGGCCCACGCGCTGCTGGCCAGGCTGATACCCGGTGCCGCCGAAGTGCAGCGCCGGATCGTCGAGCCGCTGCCGCCCGACATGCGGGACGCCTTCATCCAATCGATGCGCATCCTGATCGGCATCGAGGCCGCGCCCGGCGGCGCATCGGAGAACGATCACGGATGATGGAGCCGTGACCGGTTACGCGTCGCGCCGGAAGGCCGCGATACCGGCACGGAACTCGTCGGAGCCAAAGCAGTCGGACTGCGCCTCGATTTCCAGGCGCAACGCCTCCTCCAGGGAACTGGGCTGCGCATTCACCATTCTCTTGGTCCACGCCAGCGCGCGTGCCGGCTGACGCACGAGATCCTGCGCCCAGGTAATGGCCGCCTGCTGCACGGCGTCGTCGTCCACGACGGCATCGGCGATGCCATGCGTCTGTGCCATGTCGGCCGTGATCGGCGCGGGCAGCAGCACCAGGCGGCGTGTGGCAGCGATACCGG
>DATEIF010000286.1:0-2032 GCA_035279205.1 Vineibacter sp. | reverse complement strand
GCGCATCGAGGATCAGGGTCGAAGGCGTCATACCGGCATTCAGGCCGGCAAGATAGACGAACGGCTTGAATGACGAGCCCGGCTGCCGCTGCGCCTGCGTCGCGCGGTTGTACTGGCTGCGCTGGTAGCTCCAGCCGCCGCTCATTGCCAAGATGCGACCGGTCTGGACGTCCATCACCACGACGGCGCCGTCGACGTCGGGGACCTGGCGCAGCGAGTACGAGCCTGCCGGCTTCTGCCGCGGCTCCACGGCGACGATATCGCCGGCACTCACCGGACGCACGCGGCCGGCCATGTCGCCGTGCGGGATCAGCCCTTCGCTGCCATCGTCCAGTCCGATCTTGGCGCCAGCGTTGGTGTAGCCCAGCACGACAGCCGGACGCCATGTCTTGAGGCCGGAGAACGGGTGCTTTTCCAGGTAGCGCGGCAGATCGCGCTGCCAGTCATCAATCGAGGGCAATTTATCTTTCACGCCGCGCCAGCCGTGGCGACGGTCGTACTCGACCAGGCCCTCGCGCAGCGCCTCATCGGCCATGCGCTGGATCTCGAAGTCGACCGAGGTACGGACCGTCAGCCCGCCTTCGTAGACCCCCTTCTCGCCATAGGCGGCCAGCAGGTTGCGGCGGACTTCCTCGGTGAAGAACTCCGCTTGCGCGAACTCCGGCGCCGCGCGCTTGCGCAAGGTCAGGCGCTCTTCCTTGGCGGCCCGCATCTCCTCGGCGGTGATGTAGCCGTCCTCGTACATGCGGCCCAGCACGTAGTCGCGCCGATCATGAGCGCCGGTGGGATTGCGCGTGATGCTGTAGCGGTTGGGCGACTTGGGCAGTGCCGCGAGATAGGCCATCTCGGACAGCGACAGCTCGTCGAGCGACTTGTTGAAGTAGTTCAACGCGGCTGCCGCGACGCCGTAATTGCCGCCGCCGAGGTAGATCTGGTTGAGATAGAGCTCGAGGATATGCTCCTTGGTGAACGCCGACTCGATGCGGATGGCGAGGATCGCCTCGCGGATCTTGCGCCGGATCGTCGTCTCGTTGCCGACCAGGAAGTTCTTGGCGACCTGCTGGGTAATGCTGGAGGCGCCTTCCGGACGCCGGCCCGGATGCTGCAGGTTGGTGATGATGGCACGGCCGATGCCGACGGGATCGACGCCAGGATGCCAGAAGAAGCGCTGATCCTCGGCCGCAACGAAGGCATAGATCAGCCGCTTCGGCATTTCGGCCGCCGGCACGAAGGCCCGCTTCTCCTTGGCGTACTCGGCCAGCAGCCGACCGTCACCGGTATAAAGCCGGGTGGTCATGGCAGGCTGGTAGTCAGTCAGCTGCTTATGATCTGGCAGGCCAGGTGCAAAATAGTAATAGACGCCCGCGACGGCGGCGACACCGAGCACCAAGGCGGCAAAACCCAGCCGCAGCATCCATCGTACGATTGCCAGCACCGCGATCCCCGTCGCACGTTCCGGAACATACTCTACGCGTCGGCAGATTGCCCGCCGGATCGGCCAGGCGCCCTGCGACAGAAAAGAGATGCCGCGCGACTACGCCTTTTTCGAGGCTGCCGCCGGGGCCCGCCGCGGCGGCGGCGCTGGCGGTGGCGTCGACACGCTGGGGGGCTCCTCATCGACCGGCCGACTGGCGAAATAGCGGTCGACGGCGTCGACCACGGCACCGGACAACCGGCGCAGATAGGCCGCCTGAATCAGCAAGCGCTCGTCCTGGGGGTTGGACAAATAGCCCATTTCCAGCAGGACAGCCGGCGTGTCGGGCGCTGTCAGGACGGCGAAACCGGCATGGCGATGGCTATGGGCCAGCAATCCGATGCCGCTGCGGCCCAGGGAATCGACCAGCATGCCGGCAAACGTCCGCGACTGGTTGATGGTATCGCGCTGCGACAGGTCGATCAGGATGCTGGTGATATCCGGCGTCTTATCGCGGAAATCGACCCCGGCGATGATGTCGGACTTGTTCTCCTTGGCCGCCAGGGCCGCAGCCTCGCGATCGGACGCCCCTTCCGACAGGGTGTAGACACTCGCCCC
>DATEIF010000285.1:0-2456 GCA_035279205.1 Vineibacter sp. | reverse complement strand
CTCATTGGTCGTCCTCCTCCTGTTGGTCGGCCGCACCGCCGCCCTTGTGAATTCGAGCCAGCACCCGCCGCGTCATCCAACGTTCCGGCCCTTCATTTTCAGTTGGACACCGCCGGCCTGCAGGCGGGTACGGACATACCCCCAGAGACCGAGCAGCCCGTCGGGAGAAAACAGCACGATCGACAGGAACACGATGCCGATCACAAGGTTGAAGCGCTCGCGCGCAATGATGTCGATCGCGAAATTCTGGACCAGCACGAACAGGATCGCGCCGATGAACGGGCCGATCGGATGGCGCATGCCACCCAGCACGGCGATGATCAGGATGTCGAGCATCGGCCCAGTGCCGACCGTTCCGGGCGAAATGCGGCCGTTGTACCAGACCATCAGCACGCCCCCAATTCCTGCCAGCGCGCCCGCTATCGAATAGGCGGCGATGCGGTGAGCGGTCACGTCGAAGCCAAGCGCGTTCATGCGCCGCGCGTTCTCGCGCACTCCCTGGAGCGCCACGCCAAACGGCGCACGCAGCAGGTACTTGATGAAAAAATAGCCGGTCAGCGCCCAGAACAGCGCGAGGTAGTAATAAGGTATCGCGTGGCTGAAATTGACGCCGAGCACGGTCGGCGCATGGACCTCGTTGAAGCCCTCGTGGCCGCCGAAGATCGAGTAGTTCTGCTGCACTAGGTAATAGAACGATACACCGATCGCGAGCGTGATCATGATCGTGTAGATGCCTTCGGTGCGCACCGACAGCCAGCCGACGAAGGTGGCGAACAAGGTGGCGAAGGCAACGCCGATGGGCACGGCGATCCACCATGGCCAGCCCAGACTGCTGGCGCCACCCTGCGCGGCACCGGCGATACCGAAAATCGCGACCATGTAGCCCGCCACGCCGGCCGTCGCCATCTGCGCCAGCGAAACCATCCCGCCGTAGCCGCCCAGGAAGGTCAGCGACAAAGCGATCAGGCCGAGCGCCAGCGCCTGACCGCCGATCTGGTAGACGAAAAAGGGCGTCGCGATCCAAGGATAGATCAGCACCGCCAACAGGACGATGACGTGACGAAATTTGATCGCCCGGATCGCTTCGCCGAAGGCGACACTCGCCCCCGCAGGCGCCGCGGATGGCGCACGATCAGCAACAGCCGGTGACGCCGCCGACACACTGGTCGCGCGCGCCCAAGCGTTGCGGCCGGCGCCGGAGTTCATCGCGCGACGCCACTGGGCGGCGCTCATGCGGCCCTCCTACCGAGGATGCCGGTCGGCCTGAAGGCAAGCACCAGCACCATGATCACGAAGGTGAAGACGACGCCGTAGGTCGGCGCATAGGCGAGGCCGAACTGTTCGGCGAGACCGATCAGCAGCGCACCGACAGCGGCACCCGGAATGCTGCCCATGCCGCCCACGATCACCACGACGAGGGATGCCATCAGGTAACGCGTGTCCTCGCCGGGCGAGATCGATAGCGCGGTGCCGCCGATCACGCCTGCGAAACCTGCCAGGCCGGCACCGATCGCGAAGGTGATGGCAAAGACACGCTGCACGTTGACGCCCGAGGCCGCCAGCATGTTGCGGTCATCGACGCCGGCGCGGATCATCATGCCGACCTTGGTGCGGTTCAGGAACCACCACAGCACCAGGCCGATCACTATTGCGATGCCCAGCACCACGACGCGGTAGGTCGGGTACTTGTTCACCACCAGCATCGGCATCGACTTGAAGATCGCGCGCGGCGGGTCGAAGGAATAGATCTCGCCGCCGAACCACCACAACATGAGATCGGCCAGCACGATCGAGATGCCGATCGTGACCATGGTCTGACGCAGCTCCTGGCCCTGCATGAAACGGAACACCGAGACCTGGAGCAGGAAGCCGACCAGCGCCGCCGAGGCGAAGCCGGCGGCGATCGCCAGCAACCAGTTTTCAGTGGCGTCGCCCACCACCCAGCCCATGTAGGCGCCGAACAGATAGAGCGAGCCATGCGCGAGATTGACGTTGCGCATCAGGCCGAACACCAGCGTGAAGCCGCTGGCTACCAGGAAATAGAGAGCGGCGAGCGTCACGCCATTCAGCAGCGTCGAGACGAACTGCCGCGTATTGGTGATGTTGGCCCAGACGACAAAGACGGCGATCGGCACGGCGATCACCACCACCCAGAACCACCGCCAGAAGGACGCGGAGCTGCTCATGCGGCGGGCAGGCTCCAGCGGGTGCGGGCCGAGCGCAGCTCGGGCTCCTTGTGGAAGGCGCCATCCTTCATGATGCCAAGGAGCTTGCTGCGGCCGAGGAGGATCGAGAGATCGGCCAGCGGATCGCCATCGACCAGCAGCAGGTCGGCCAGGAAGCCTTCCCTGACCTGGCCGAGCTCGTCGCCCTGCATCATGATCTGGCCGCCGAACTTGGTCGCCGCGAGGATCGCTTCCATCGGCGTCATGCCGGCGTAGGTGACGAGGTACTGC
>DATEIF010000284.1:0-2756 GCA_035279205.1 Vineibacter sp. | reverse complement strand
GACGGCGAAGTTGGGATAGCGCAGCACGGCAAACATCGCCGTGAAGCCGATCGCGGGCAGTGCCAGGATCGTGCCGGCGACCAGCCCGTTCAGCGCTGCTTGGAGGACGGCGTCCACTTTACCCCTCCCCCACTTCGTGGGGGAGGTGGCCGAAGGCCGGAGGGGGACCCAACGTGGTGCGAAGCACGGAGACTCCAGTTACGAACACCACGTCGGCTCCCCTCCGCCCCTTCGGGGCACCTCCCCACTTCGTGGGGAGGATAAAATCACGCGATCTTCAGCAGCGTGAGCTTGTTGGCCTTGATCTGCTCGTAGCGGAACTTGCAATCGATGATGTCGCCCTTCTCATCGAAGTCGCAGGGACCGCTGGCGCCGACATAGTCGACCTTCTCGCCCGCGGCGATGGCCTTGATGCCGTCGACGGCGTTGTCGACCGTCTTGCCGCCGCCCTGGGCGATCTTGCGCACGCTGTCGCGGATGGCGGTGCCCGTGGCGTCCTTGGCGGCAGCGATCGCCATCAGCACGAGGTTGGCGTGGTCATAGACCTGGCAGGTGTAGGGATCGGGGTTCTCGACGCCGACGATCTTCTTCACGCGCTCGTACGCGGTGGCGCCCTCCGCCGGAGACGGGGCGAACGTATAGACGCCCTCCACCACGTCGGCCTGGCCGACCTGATCGATCAGCTTCTGGTTGATCGAATAGGCAAGGCCGATGATCTTGCCCTTGAAGCCGGCGCGGAAGATGTCCTTCAGCAGGACGACCGTGTCCGGCGTGTAGCCGGCGGCAAAGATCACGTCGGGATTGTAGCGCAGCGCCTGGTCGACCTCGGTGCGATAGGTCGGCTTCTTGTCGTCGTAGATCAGACTGCCCTGGTCGCCGCCGCCCTTCTTCATGGTGGCTTCCAGAATTTTGATGCTGCTCTGGGTGAAAGGCGTCTGCGGGATCATCTGAAACACCCGCTTGGCGCCGATCGACAACAGGTACTCGCCGACCCGCGAGATCTGCAGGGTCGAGTTGGGCTGGGTGCGGATCAGGTAGCCCTGGTGCGGCAGCAAGGTGATGCTGTCGGCGCCCGAGACCGTGCACAGCATGGTCTTGCTTTCCCAGCACAGCGGCGCAACGGCGGTGGTCACCGACGATGCCCAGGTGCCGATGATCGCCGAGACCTTGTCGACGTCGATCAGCTTGCGCGCCGCGCGCACGCCGGCTTCGGGATTGGTCTGGTCGTCCTCGCTGACCAGCAGTACGCGGCGGCCCAGCACGCCGCCCGCCTTGTTGACATCCTCGACCACTGCGGCCGCGGCCTTGACCATCACCGGCCCATAAGGACCGCCGGCGCCGGTCAGCGGCGTCAGGGTCGCGATCTTGATCGGCTCGCCCTGCGCGCGCACCACCGACGGCATGGCAAGCGCGCTGGTGCCGGCGACGATCGCCGCACGACGGGTTATGCGTAGAGTACGATCAGTCACGTGAGGCTCCCCCTTAATCACTCGTTGGCGCGCAGCATAGGTTGGGCCGGTTGGCCGTTCTAGCGTTCTTCATATCCTGGGAGCACGGACGTCCCCCCCGCTCTTCACCTATGGGGAGACAAGATGCGGTGGGACGCCCGCGCTCCCAGAGGTATTTCCGGAAACAAATCGGACTCGCGAATCGCGTGACAACAATGACAACAATGACTGAAATGTTCGAAAGTTGCTGAAACGGGTGGACTTGTAGAAGGTCGTGAGTCTGCATGCCGCGTACTTCCCATCGGCCGCGTGGACTGCCTTGCACGTGATTTTAGGATTGCTGAACTGATAGCACGTTCTCAATATAAGAACAAGAGAAAAGTAGGCGTCTCTGCTGGAAATCACGCCACAAAGGCCGCTTCCGCCCGACCGAGACACATGTCCTGCAACGTGGCGACAATGGCATCCAGGGCTGCATCCAGCGCACCGCCGTCGATGGCCGCGACGCGCACAACGGCGCCACCGTCGTCCCGCAGTGCGGAGGTCGACACGTAGCAATCGTCACTGCCGCTGAAGAGGCGCGCGATGGTCGTCCTGATCGACTGGTACCGGGTCGCGTCCATCCGGCGAATGAGCCACACCGCGCCGAAGGCACGGAAGGTGTTGGTCACGCCAGGGGATGCGGTATCGATCATGCCGTCATCGATGCGCATCTGGTCCATGGCGATGACGCCACCGGCGATCTTGCGCACGATCAGGTGGTTGCGCAGATCGCGTGCACCCGATGGCATCGCCTGCGGGTCATGCAGCAGGAACCCGTCGCGGATCAAAACCGTGGCGCTCCCGGCCACCGTGACCTCCATCGTTTGCATGAAGGCACTGCCGGGGAAGAGGATCAGCGGACGCGGCAGATACGACAGGAACGCGCCTTCGGCCGCCTGCATCGACACGCATTGGTGCGCCCTCTCGCCGCTGCGCGCGGCATGCACGACCGCGGCCGAGGGCATCCTGACCATGGCCTGGGCCCCCGCACCGGCGCTCAGATGCTGGCCGAGCCGCTCGCCACCATAGATACCGCCGGAGACCGACTGGACGATCACATCGGCGCACGGCGCGTCCGTCTGCAGCGGCGCCGTGATGTTGAAGGGATACCCGACATGACGCCGGGCCAGCACCGTGCGTGCGCCGGCGCGCTCGAACGACAGGTCGAGCTGCCAGATACCCTCGCGGGTTTTGTCTCTGGGAGCGCGGGCGTCTCGCCCGCTCATGTTTCGGCGCTCCGCGCCGATGCGGGCGGGACGCCCGCGC
>DATEIF010000283.1:0-4634 GCA_035279205.1 Vineibacter sp. | reverse complement strand
TATGACTTCGACAACGACCGCGACGGTTTATGGATCGAGGGCACCGCGCAGGCGGCATTGGCCTTCCAGGCGACGGCGCAGCCGGCACGTGCCGCGGCCCTGCTCGATGGTCTGCGAATGCACCGCGCCGCGGATGGCTGGCTCCATGCCACGCCGGCCGCGCGTCTGACCACCGGGCTCACCATCGGACCCGACAGTCAGACCGCCGATTTCTTCTATTTCAATCGACCGCATCTGGGCGCCACCGCGTGGGGTACGCTCGCCGCCCTGGGCTGGAACCCGTTCACCGGACGGCGCATCCGCTAGCTGCCACCAGGGCCTTGACGCTGGCCCTGAATCGGCGTTGAAGGCGGCCACGAACGGCCTCGATGACCCGCACGAGAACAACCGCCCGCAGCGTCGCCGACCTGGTTGATGCCGGCGTCCTGCCACCCGACGCGCCCGCCGACCCGGCGCTGGCGCAGGTTGCGCGCGACTACGCCATCGCGGTGACACCCGAACTGCTCGATCTGATCGAGGGCGCGCCGGCGAACGATCCGATCGCGCGCCAGTTCATCCCCACGTCGCAGGAAGCGACCACCACGCCGGAAGAACTGGCCGATCCGATCGGTGACGACACCTATGCGCCGGTCAAAGGCATCGTGCATCGCTATCCCGACCGCGTGCTCCTGAAGCCGCTGCATGCCTGCCCGGTCTATTGCCGGTTCTGTTTCCGCCGCGAGCAGGTCGGCCCGGGCGGCGACAAGCTGGACGACGCCGGCCTCGACGCGGCAATGGCCTACATCGCGGCGCACCCCGAGATCTGGGAGGTGATCGTCACCGGCGGCGATCCCTTCATGCTGTCGCCGCGGCGCATCGCGCGCATCGTCAGCGCGCTCGATGCTTTGCCGCATGTCGCGGTGATCCGCTTCCACACGCGCGTGCCGATCGTCGATCCGACGCGCGTCAACGATGATCTGATCGCAGCCTTGAAGGCCGCGCGCGCCGCGGTCTATGTCGGCGTGCACTGCAACCACGCGCGCGAGCTCACGCCTGATGCGCGCGCCAGCCTGGCGCAGCTGGCCGATGCCGGCATCGCGCTGCTGTCGCAGAGCGTGCTGCTGCGCGGCGTCAACGACTCGGTCGCGGCCCTGGAGGCGCTGTTCCGGGCGCTGGTCGCAGCCCGTGTGCGCCCCTACTACCTGCATCACCCCGATCTGGCGCGCGGCACCGGTCACTTCCGCCTGTCCATCGATGAGGGCCAGGCGCTGATGCGTGCCCTGCGCGGCCGGCTGTCCGGCCTGTGCCAGCCGACCTACGTGCTCGACATCCCCGGCGGCTACGGCAAAAGCCCGATCGGACCGAGCTATGCCGGTGACGCCGACCCGGATGGAACGCGCACGGTCGATGATTTCCGCGGCGGCCGGCACCGGTATCCCAATACTTAGGCATTGACGTTTTTTGCGTCACGAACAGCGCACCTGCCGCGCTGACGGATTATTTTTTGGGCGATCCTGGCCGACTGCGTGCCGTTTTCTTCCGCTGGTCGGATCGACACCCGCCTCCTCGCTGCTGGTACGGAAACTGCTTGTAAGCCGCCTGTCATCGATCGCGCAGCGGTCGCAAGTCCATCGGCATGCAGTGAGCGAGGGGAAGATGGTGATCAAGCGTTTGTCGGCGGCCCTGGTGGCGGTCGCCTTGTGGGGAGGCGCAGCTAACGCGCAAACGGCGCCGGCACCGGCACCCGAGCCGCCAAAGGTCGAACCGACCGGACCGTTCGGCGGCAACATCACGGGCATCGTCACCTTGACGTCCGACTACCGCTTCCGCGGCATCTCGCAGAGCAAGAAGGCGCCGGCGCTGCAGGGCGGCCTCAACTACGAAGTGCCGCTGTCGTTCATCAACTTCGCGCCAGTGTCGATCTATGGCGGCTTCTGGGGTAGCAGCATCAATTTCTCGCCCGATGTCGATGAGTCGCTGGAAATCGACATGGTGGCCGGCGTGAAGTTCAAGTTCTTCGAAGAGAAGATGGTGCTGGACCTGGGCTGGATCGGCTACCGCTATCCCGGCTCCATCAAGGGCGCGCACTTGCACTATGACGAATTCGGCGGCGCGCTGAGCTACGATTTCGGCTTCGCCAGCATCGCAGGCCAGGTGCGCTACAGCCCCAACTTCTTCGCCCGCTCAGGCACGGCCTGGTACAAGCAGGCCATGGTCACGGTGCCGCTGAGCTTCATACAGGTCAGCGACAAGGTGTCGTTCAAGATCTTCGGCGGGCTGGGCCATCAGTCGATCCAGCACAACGCCCGCTTCGCCAACCCCGACTATTGGGAATGGCAGGTCGGCCTGGTGGCAACGGTCTACGGCGTCGACCTCGGCCTCACCTATGTCGACACCAACATTTCCAAGGGCCGTTGCAACGGTGGCGGCTACAAGTACTGCGCGCCGCGCGCCATCTTCAGCATCAGCAAGTCGTTCTGATTTCCCTGGGAGAGCGGGTGTCTCACCCGCATTCATCCCTTCCCCGCTTGCGGGGAAGGTGGCCGAAGGCCGGATGGGGAGCCTACGCGGTCTCTGTTACCGAGATCACCACGGCTCCCCTCCGCCCCTTCGGGGCACCTCCCCAACTTCGTTGGGGAGGATAAGAATGCGGGCCGGAGGCCCGCACTCCCAGGATCAGATCGCTGCCGGACCCAGCCCTGCGCTGCGCCGCGCCGCCTGCAGGGTGTTGTGCAGCAGGCAGGCGATGGTCATCGGGCCGATGCCGCCGGGCACCGGCGTGATGGCGCGGGCCACGGCACGGGCGGCCTCAAAATCGACATCGCCGATCAATCGCTGCTTGCCGTCGGGCTTGGCGACGCGCGTGATGCCGACATCGATCACGGTGGCGCCGGGCTTGACCCAGTCGCCCTTGATCATTTCAGCGCGTCCGGCGGCGGCAACCAGGATGTCGGCGCGCCGGCACAGGGCCGCCAGATCGCGCGTGCGCGAATGGGCCACGGTGACCGTGCAATCCTCGCGCACCAGCAGCTGCGCCATCGGTTTGCCGACCAGGACCGAGCGACCCACGACCACAGCATCGGCACCGGCGAGCGTGCCCAGCGAGTCCTTGAGCAGCATCAGGCAGCCCAGCGGCGTGCAGGCGACGGAAAAATCCAGCGGGCCACCGGTGGATTGCACCAGCCGGCCGGCGTTCGTCGCGCTCAGCCCATCGACATCCTTGGCCGGATCGATCGCGGCAATCACGCGGCCGGACGCGATATGCCCGGGCAGCGGCAGCTGCACCAGGATGCCATGCACTGCCGGATCGGCGTTCAGCCGCGCCACCAGCGCCAACACGTCCGCTTCCGAGGTATTGCCCGGCAGCTTGTGGTCGAAGCCGACCATGCCAGCCTCGGTGACCTGGCGGGTCTTGCTGCGGACATAGACCTGGCTCGCAGGATCGTCGCCCACCAGCACCACGGCGAGGCCGGGCGTCACGCCCTTTTCTGCCTTGAGTGTTGCCACTTCGCGCGCCACGCGGTCGCGCAGACCGGCTGCGTATGTCTTCCCGTCGATGATGCTTGCCGTCATCCAGTCCACCCCGCGCCGTTGATCCGGCGCCGACATAGATCATGAACGCGACGAGCGCCATGCCTCGATGATCGCACCTAGGGTGTGGGGATCGCCGGCAATGCTCACCAGCTTGCGCCGCGCGGTCGCCCCCTGGACCACCGAGAAGGATGCGGCCGGCAGTTTCCAGGTGCGCGCCAGCAGCGCAATCACCGCGGCATTGGCCTTGCCATCCTCGGGCGGGGCGGTCACCGATACGGCCAGCGCTTCGCCCTCGACGTCGGGAACGACACCCTCAATACCGGCACGACGCGCCTGCGGCTTCACTTTCAGCCGCAGCCGGAGGCCATCGCCAGCGGCGCGGTGGAAGCTCACAGCAGCGAAATCGACCGTCCGGTCATCAAGGGGTACAGGACGGCGCGCTGCAGGAAGATGATGATCAGGATGAGGACCAGCGGCGACAGGTCGATTCCGC
Source organism: Vineibacter sp. (assembly GCA_035279205.1). Classification (GTDB taxonomy): domain Bacteria; phylum Pseudomonadota; class Alphaproteobacteria; order Reyranellales; family Reyranellaceae; genus Vineibacter. Next base: position 628 of record DATEIF010000283.1, on the reverse strand, counting down.
CAAAGCTGGGCAGGATTCGCCGGATCGGCCGCAACAGCGGTTCGGTGATGCGGGCCAGGAACTCCCAGATCGTGCGGACCACCTGATTGCGGTAGTTCACGACATTGAAGGCCAACAGCCAGCTCATGATCGCCTGCGCGATCAGCAGGTAGACGAAGAACTCCAGCAAAAGGCTGATCACGTAGGCGAGCGACGAAATCACCGGGGCTCTCCGAGGGGTAGGGAAGAGGTGACCGCAGGCATAGCCGAGCCCCGTGGAGGCCACAAGGCGGGCGCTGCAGTCAGGTATCCAGGTATATGGTCATCCCAACCGCCGCGAGGGAGCGCCTGCGACAACCGCCCCGATCCCTCGCACGCGCAATGCCAGAAACGTCTCAGGCCCGCGACAGCGAAAATTCCAGGGCGCCGAAGCGGATCTTCTTCGACTGCGTGATCTCGCGGATCCCGTGGCTGGGCAGCAGCTGCGCACCGTCGATGGCCGTCCCGCCCGTCGAGCCCAGGTCCTCGAGGCCGAGCCGGCCCGGCGCCAGGTGCAGGCGCGCGTGCGGATTGCCGATCGACGCCTCCGGCACGATCAGGTCTCCGCCGCCACCCTGGCCGCTGACCACGTAAATGCTCTTGCCCTCGA
>DATEIF010000282.1:0-12884 GCA_035279205.1 Vineibacter sp. | reverse complement strand
CCACGGTGACGCGCGCCTTCTTTACCGGTCAGGCCGGTGCGGGTGTCTACTTCTTCGTCGGGCTGTTCACGGCGACGACCTACACTCTGGCGGGCTGGGCGCGTGAGCAGGTCTGCACGTACATGTGCCCATGGCCGCGTTTTCAGGCGGCGATGACCGACGAGCACAGCTTCGTTGTCGCCTATCGGGCGTGGCGCGGCGAGCCGCGCGGCGCCAAGCGCAAGACCGAGTCTTGGGAGGGGCGCGGCGACTGCATCGACTGCAAGGCCTGTGTGCAGGTCTGTCCGACCGGCATCGACATCCGCGACGGCGCACAGTTGCAATGCATCTCATGTGGCCTGTGTATCGATGCCTGCAACGAGATCATGGATCGCATCGATCGGCCTCGGCGGCTGATCGACTGGACGACGCTCGCCGCCGACGCGGCAGCGTCGAGGAACGTGAAGCCTGTCTATCGCATCCTACGGCCGCGCACCCTGATCTATACCGCGCTCCTGCTGGTCGTCGCCGCGGTCATGGTCGTCGCGCTCGCCCTGCGCGCGACGGTCGAGGTAACCGTGCTGCGTGACCGCAGCCCGCAGTTCGTGACCCTGGCCGACGGCTCGATTCGCAACGGCTATACCGTGAAGATCCTCAACAAGACGCGAGAGGCCGCTGCGTACCACATCCGGTTCGACGGACCGCAGGGTGCCACGATCGCATTGGTTGACGGCCGGCCAACCGCGAGCGCCGTCGCGGTGAGGGTGGAGCCGGATGCGGTGGGGACGTTCTCGGTCTACGCACGTATCGGCCGCTCGACCCTGACGGAGGCACTGACAGCGGTCACCTTCAGCGTGCTGGATGCGCAAGGACGTGTCGTTGTACGCCGGTCGTCCGTTTTCGCCGGTCCTCAGTCGCCATGAAGGGAGGACGCGCATGACCATCGCACCTGAGCCCGCGGTGACCCGGCGATCGATCATTCCCTGGCTCTTCCCCGGCGGACTGGGATTGGTGGTCGTGGTCAACCTGGTGATGCTGTGGTTTGCGCTGGGCACCTTCCCCGGCATGGTGACGCGCAATGCCTACGAGGAAGGCCGACGGTACAACGAGATGCTGAAACGCGATGCCGCCATCGCGGCGCTGGGATGGCGCGTGGTCGTCGTGCTCTCGCCGCAGGCCGGCGGGGCGATCGAGATCCGCTACCATGACCGCTTCGACCAGCCGATCAGCGGCCTGCAACCGCAAGCGACGTTGTCGCGGCCGATCGGTGATCCGGTGCGGCTGCCGGTAACGCCGCGTGAGGAAGAGCCCGGGATCTACCGAACGCGGCTGGCGCTGCCCCATCGCGGCGCATGGGATGTCCATGTCGTTGCGGCGGCCGGCGCCGTGCCGCACGAAACGACCCGGCGGATCACGGTGCCATGACCTACACGGTCGCCGCTGATGCGCAACGCGACGGGCGCGATCCGGCCGTCCATGCCGCCGGATGCGCACATTGCGGCGCGCGCGTCACGGAAGGCGCCCGATTTTGTTGTACAGGTTGCGCCGGCGCGCATGAGTTGATCGGGCGCTTGGGCCTGGATGCCTATTACGACCAACGGCCAACGCGCATCGATGCGCCTGTGAGCGACGCGGTGCCGGTCGATCCGACGGCCTTCTGCCGGGTGGATGGCGAGGAGGCTTCTGTCGACCTGGTCGTCGATGGCTTGCACTGTGCAGCGTGCGTCTGGTTGATCGAGACCGCACTGGGCCGCGATCCCGACATGCTGGAGGCCCGCCTCAACGCAACGAGCCGCCGCCTGCGCCTGCGCTGGCGTGGCCCGGCGGCGCGGGCTGCGGCGCTGGCCGATCTGGTCCGCCGGTTGGGATACCGGGTTGCACCCCTGGTTCCCGGTGCCGCGGCGCGCCTTGCCGATGACGAGGAGCGATTTCTTCTGCGCTGCCTCGCGGTCGCCGGTTTCGCCGCGGCCAATGTGATGATGCTGTCGCTGGCGGTGTGGGCCGGCGGCGGGAGCGGCGCGACGGGCATGGGCCCGGCGACTCGCGACCTGCTGCACTTTGTTTCCGCGGCGATCGCCCTGCCAGCGCTGCTGTACGCGGCGCGTCCCTTCCTGCGCTCGGCGCTCGGCGCCTTGCGCCATGGCCGCTCGAACATGGACGTTCCCATCGTCATCGGAGTCACCCTGACGGCCGGCATCAGCCTGGCTCAAGCCGTGCAATCGGGCCTGCACGCCTATTTCGAGTCGGCGTTGATGCTGGTGTTCTTCCTGCTGGTCGGCCGCTATGTCGAGCGTCGTGCCCGGGGCCGCGCCCGGTCGGCGGCGTCACATCTGCTCAGCCTGGCCGGCAGCGTCGCCACGGTCGAGACCGCGGGCGGTGCGTTGCGTGCCGTGACGCCGGCTCAGCTGGTCGTCGGCGACGTGTTGCGGCTCGCCACCGGCGAACGGCTGGTTGCCGACGGCATTCTGCTGGAGGGTACGACCCGCATCGACAATGCCGTCGTCACCGGCGAAAGCAGCCCTGCCGCCGTCGTCGCGGGAGACCTGATGCACGCCGGCGCCATCAATATGGGACCGCCGGTTCGCGTCCGAATCAGCGCGGTCGGCGAGTCGACGCTGCTGGCCCAGATGGCGCGGCTGCTGGAGGCCGCCGAGCAGGGCCGCTCACGCTATGTCAGCATGGCCGACCGAATCTCGCGCTGGTATGCGCCGGCCATTCACGCCATCGCGCTGGCTACATTCGCGTTCTGGTATTTTGGCAACGGCGTCGATGTTTCAGCGGCAATCCTGACGGCCGTGGCGGTCCTGATCGTCACCTGTCCCTGTGCGCTGGCGCTGGCGCAACCGGCCGTGGCAACGGCCGTGGTCGGCCGGCTGGCACGCCAGGGAATTCTCGTCATATCGCCGACCGCCCTGGAGCGGCTGGGCGCCATCGATACGGTGGTGTTCGACAAGACCGGCACGCTCACCGTCGGCAAGCCGATATTGCTCGACGATGCGACACGATCGGATGCGGCGCTGGAGATGGCGGCATCACTGGCCGCGAACTCGCGCCACCCGTTGGCCCGCGCGCTGTGTGCCGCAGTGCCTGATGTGCGACCGGCGGACGGCGTGGTCGAACTTCCGGGTGAAGGACTGGCGTGCGCCGCCGTGCGCCTCGGATCGCGCCGTTTCTGCGCCGTGGCGGAGGATAGCGCGGACGACCAGGCGGAACTGTGGCTTACCCGGCCCGATGCGCCACCGGTACGGCTTGCCTTCGCCGATGCGCTGCGACCCGGTGCGCGCGAGGCCGTCGCGGCCCTGAAGGCGAGGGGCATCGACGTCATGCTGGTTTCCGGCGACCGCGCAGCCGCCGTGGAACGCATGGCAGCCCAGACCGGCATCGACGACCGTCGGGCCGAGGTGCCGCCCGAAGGCAAACTGGCGCTTGTGGAGGCCCTGGCGGCGCGTGGCCGGCATGTGCTGATGGTTGGCGACGGCATCAACGATGCACCGGCGCTGGCGGCGGCGCATGCCTCGCTCTCGCCGGGCGATGCGACCGACGTGGCGACGGCGGCGGCTGACGCCATCTTCCAGGGCCGCTCGTTGATGGCGGTCGTGGCAGCGGTTGATCTGGCGCAACGCGCGGCGCGGGCGATGCGTGTCAACCTGCGTCTGGCGCTGATCTACAACCTCGTGGCGGTCCCCGTCGCGGTACTCGGCTGGTTGACGCCGCCCATCGCAGCCGCAGCGATGTCGAGCTCCTCGCTGCTGGTGGTCCTGAATGCTGTGCGGCTCGGCCGCGAGGAAGGCAGGGAGCGATGAACGCCATGTTTTTCCTGCTACCGATCGCCGTGCTGCTGGGTGGTGCGGCATTGGCGGCATTCCTGTGGGCACTGCGCGCGGGCCAGTTCGATGACCTGGAAGGGGACGGGTCGCGCATTCTGTTCGACGAGCTGCCGTCCGGTTCCCGACGTGACAGATCCTAGGAGAGGCAAATGCAACGCGACGAAATATCGGCATTGATCATCGCCACGATCATGACGCTAATGGCGATCGCCGGGCTCTTCCTGTGGGCCAAGTCGATCGATCTCGGTATGTCCGTGTTCGGCTTCGGCCTGCTGGTGTTCGGTGTGTTTTTCGACTTCTGGCTGATCAAGCACCATTTCGACCGGGCAACGGTGCCCGTCAGGGAGAACCACCAATGAGCGCCTACGCTCTGGTCGCCAAGCATGTCGAAGCTACCCTGGCGGAGGCAGCCTCGCAGTCGATCTCGGCCGATGTCGTTGCCCGCAACCTGATTGCCGAGGCGGTCCGCATCTTCAAGCAGCAGGGGCGGCCGCTGGCTGACATCGCGGCCGAACTTGTGGCCACGGCCGAGAACCTCGATGACGACGAGGCCATGGGCTTCATGCGGCCCTAGCGCAAGGCCCGTCCGCCACTATCGTCATCCCGAGCGCAGCGAGGGATCTCCCGCGAACGGAGACTCCATTACCAGGAGATGTCTCGCTGCGCTCGACATGACGGACTGGCTGCACTGCCACAGAGCTAGAGCGGTGCATCGCTTGATGGAATCAACCACTGCTGTCGTCCTGAGCGACCCTTCGGCAGACCTCAGGGCAGGCGCGAAGGACCTTGCGGTGGATCGCTCAAAGAGCGTCGGCACTGAGGAAATATCACCGCCGACAGCGTTGATACCAACACCGCAGGATCCTTCGCCTCGCTCAGGATGACGGGGGTGGCCGATCCGACCTCCGTTTCCATCAAACGATGAACCGCTCTAGTTCGGCCGCTTGAGCGGATCACCGTCCATGCCGGTCAGGTATCTCGAATAAGCCTTGTATACGTCTCGCAAGTCGGCCTCGGTTTTGCCGCTCGCTCCCGCCAACGCCTTGAACAGGCCCGCGCTGGGACGGAAGTCTTCCGACGCGATGAAGGCACAGAAGATTTCCTTGAGGTTCTTTTCGGTGAGCATCGATCGCTCCTGACAAGGGCACCCGGCTCAATGAGCCAGCAGGACGGGAATGGTGGCGTTTGCGAGGATGAAGCTCGTCGCGCCGCCGAACACGAAGTGCCGCAGACGGCTGTGGCTGTAGGCACCCATGATGATCAGGCCCGCCTTCTCGCGCTCCGCCACGGCCAGCAACCCGGCACCGGTATCCGCGGAGGGATCGCTGACCACTGTTGCCGAGGCATAGCCGCGCCAGGCCAGATGACGGACGAAGCGCTCTGCCGCATGGCGCAGTGCCTCGTCCTCGCCGCCGACGAAAACGACGATGCGCTGCACCCGACCGATCAGCGACCATGCGGCCGACACCGCGTGGGCCGCTTCGCGGCTGTCGTTCCAGGCAATGACGGCGGTGTCGAGCAGGGGGCGAGGACTCTTGCCCGGAACCAGCAGGACAGGCCGACCGGACTCCCATAGGGCACCCTGGAGGATCTGGTCGGCGTCGATGGCATAGTCTCGGTGCGAGCGGGCGACGACAGTCAGGTCAGCCGTCCGTGCCCGCCGCGCGATTTCCGGTGCAACAGGCGCCTGGACTTCGCTCCATTCGACCGTCGTCTGCCCAGAGGCAGGAGGCGATGTCGCGTTGGCGAGTCCGGTGGCTTCCTGCCACCGGCGAAACGTCGTGCGTGCCGCGGCGGCCCGCTCGCGGCCAGCCTGCTCCAGCGCCTCGATGACGCCAGCGGTCAGGTATCCCGTGTCGAGCACGGCACCGGATGCGGCGAGACTGATGGGACTGCGAACGTGGATGCCAATGATGTGCGAGCGGATCATGTCGGTCAGGCCACGCGTGACGTCCAGCGCGTGCGGCTCGGCGGGATCGCCCATGATCGGAACAAGGATGACGCGGTAGGCCATGATGGCAGCTCCTCGGTCTGGCCTCGGGACAGAGTGTTGTTCTGCTACCGCCTGACATCATTTTCCTTGATCTGGATTAACTTTCGGGCGTTGGAGCGCCTGCGAAAAGTGTCGTACGTTGCCGCCGTGCGATGGTCGGGGATCGGGCTGGATGGCAGGCGGCGGACAGGTGTTTGTGGTCGATGATGACGAAGCGATCCGCGATTCGCTTGACGCTTTGCTGGGCGCGTCTGGATTCGACGTCTGTTGCTTCGGCTCGCCGGTCGAGTTCCTGGCGTGGCTCAAGCCGGAACGGGCGGGCTGCCTCCTGGTCGACGTACGCATGCCGGAAATGAGCGGTCTCGACCTGCAAAAGGCGGTGACAGCGGCCTATCCCGGCGTTTCGATCGTGATGATGACGGGGCACGCCGATGTGCCCATGGCCGTCGCGGCGATGAAGGCGGGAGCGGTCGACTTCATCGAAAAGCCGTTTGCACCGGACGCACTGCTGAAGGCCGTGCAACGCGCCATGGCCCAATCCGACACCCAGGGCCGCGCGGCAGCGGAACGCGAACTTCATGTGGCCCGGCTTTCGTCCCTGAGCACACGTGAACGACAGGTCCTGTCAGGCCTGGTCGCGGGTGAGCCTAACAAGGTAATTGCCCATAAGCTGCAGATCAGTCCTCGGACGGTGGAGATCTACCGTGCCCGGCTGATGGACAAGATGCAGGCCCGAAGCCTGTCGGAACTGGTGCGGGCGGCGGTGATTGCCGGCGTCACGCCGGATGAGGGAGACGTCCGGTAAGACCCGGACTACGCCTGTGCCGCCGGGCGCGCTATCTTGCTCTACCGCAGGGAGCCGACGTCCGAACGCATGGCAGACGACATCTTCATAGTGGACGATGACGAGGCGGTCCGTGATTCGCTGCGAGCGCTGTTCGAGGCGTATGGATATTGCGTGCACGATTTTTCCTCCGGCGCCGATTTCCTGAGGAGTCATGGTCCGACGTTGCGCGGTTGCGTGCTTTTGGACGTCAATCTGCCGGGTATTGACGGATTTGAGGTCCTGAAGGCGATGGTGGAGCAAGGCAGCGCCTTGGCGGTCATCATCATGACGGCAAGAACGGACAGCCGCACGAGCGCGCATGCTGTCGAGGCCGGTGCTATCGGCTTCGTGCAAAAGCCGTTTGTCACCACGCAGCTTGTGAGCCTGGTCCGGGGAGCGTTGAACGGCCGGCCCTGAGCAGGTCTACTCGATGACCGCGGAGGGCCGTTTGCATGCGCGTCGTCGTCTACAGCACCAAGCCTTATGATCGCCGTTTCCTCGATACCGCTAATACCGGGGCCGGGCACGATCTCGTCTATCTGGAGCCGCGGCTGATGCTCTCGACGGCGGTCGCCGCGGCGGGCGCACCTGTCGTATGCGCTTTTGTGAATGACGTGCTGGGGGCCCGTGAGCTGGCGGCCCTGGCAGAGCAGGGGACGCGCCTTGTCGCCCTGCGTTGTGCCGGTTTCAACAATGTCGACCTTGCTGCCGCGCGGGACCTCGGTATGACGGTCGCGCGCGTGCCTGAATATTCACCGCATGCCGTCGCAGAGCATGCCGTCGCCCTCATCCTGGCGCTGAATCGGAAGCTTCACCGCGCGCACGCCCGGGTCAGGGAGGGTAACTTCGATCTCGATGGCTTGCTGGGTTTCGACCTGTTCAACGCCACCGTCGGGATTATCGGCACCGGAAAGATCGGTGCGGCGCTGGTGCGGATCATGAGAGGATTCGGCTGCCGGGTGCTGGTTCATGACGTGAAGCCAGACAGCGGCTGCGAAGCCGCCGGTGCGCGTTATGTGACGCTGGAGACGCTGCTTGCCACGGCCGATATCGTGTCATTGCACTGTCCCCTCACGCCTGCCACCCACCATATGATCAATACCAAGACCCTGGCGCAGATGAAGCCGGGCGTCATGTTGATCAATACCAGCCGGGGGGCGGTCATCGACACCCGGGCGGTCATCGATGGTCTCAAGTCGGGGCAGATCGGCAGCCTGGGTCTGGACGTCTACGAGGAAGAGGCCGAGCTGTTCTTCCGCGACCTCTCGCAAAGCGTCATCCAGGACGACCTGTTCGCCCGGTTGCTGACATTTCCCAACGTGTTGATCACCGGGCATCAGGCGTTCTTCACCCGAGAGGCCCTGTCGGGCATCGCCGAAACAACCATTGGCAACATCACCGCGTTCGAACGGACCGGTCGTGCCTTGCATGAGGTCTCGGTCGAGCGCTTGGCTTAGAGGCACGGCGCGACGCAACGACGCGCCGATATGTACGGGGAATCCCGTACGCATCACTCCCGAATTGGCGGTCAACGCCATGCCGCTATTCTGCCCGCGTGCCCATCAAGGGGAACGAAGGCAGGCGCATGATGTTCAGCCATCCGATCAGTGCAATACACGCCGCGCCGGCGCCACGGACGCAGATGCATGGTCTGCCGGGGAGCGATGAAGATCCGCTCTGCGGCAGAGGCGTGCGCGTCGGCGTCGCCCGGGATGATGTGCTGTTCAACGAGGGTGACGAGGCGCGGTCTTGTTACAGGATCGTATCGGGCGCGATTCGCATCGTGAAGATCATGGCTGACGGGCGGCGGTACGTGGTTGATTTCCACCTGCCGGGCGACTTTGTAAGTTTAGACAGCGCCGAGGCGCATGAGTTCACCGCCGAAGCTATCGTGGACTCGGTGCTGGTCCGTTACGCGCGGCCCAGGGTCGACACGAGTCTCGAAGACAATCCGCAACGCAGCCGGCGTCTGCTGCAGCACGCCCTGCAACGGCTGGCGGCAGCCCAAAGCCAGATGCTGCTGCTGGGACGCATGACGGCTACGGAGCGGATCGCCACGTTCCTGCTCAACCTGGAGCGCCGTGCCGGCACCGAGGCGGCGGGCATCAGGGCCATTTCGCTGGCGATGACCCGCGCCGATATCGCCGACCACCTGGGCCTGACGCTGGAGACTGTGAGCCGAATGCTGAATCAGCTGAAGCGTCAGGGCATCATCGCCCTGCCGCACCCCCAGCGCATTTGCGTCCTCAAGCCAGAGAAACTGCGCGCCCTCGCTGTCGGCGCATAGGCGTCGGCCGGTGTGACGCGTCACGCGCTGGCGCGCCATGGCGAGACTCTCCTATAGTGCGCCGGTCGGAAACGGCACTCGCGCGGCAGGCGACCTCTTGTCGAGCAGACTGCGGCATCGCGGAGGCCGTGCCGGCATGAGGGGTCTCGGGCATGTCGGCGGAAGACGATTCGCGTTCCAGAACGGATGATACCAGCGCGCGGCTGCGGTCCATCATCGAGACGGTGCCCGATGCGATCATCGTGATCGATGAACGGGGGCGGATCGAATCGTTCAGCCACGCCGCGGAACGGATGTTCGGCTATAGCGCCAGCGACGTCGTCGGTCGCAACGTCAAGATGCTGATGCCATCGCCCTATCGCGAGGAGCACGACGGGTATATCGACCGCTACCGCACCACGGGTGAGCGGCGAATCATCGGTATCGGCCGCGTCGTGTCGGGCCTGCGCAAGGATGGAACAACGTTTCCCCTCGAGCTTGCGGTCGGCGAGGCGGCCTTCAAGGGCGGCCGGCTGTTCACCGGTTTCATTCGCGATCTGACGGAGCGCAAGGCGGCGGAACGGCGGCTGGAAGAGCTCCAGATGGAGTTGGCGCACGTCTCGCGGCTGGGTGAAATGGGGCAGATGGGCTCGACACTGGCCCACGAACTCAACCAGCCGCTGACAGCGGTGCTGGCCTATCTCGGAACGGCGCAGCACCTGCTGTCGGTCGATGCCGACAAGGCCAAGATCAACGCCATGATCGAACGCGCCGCTGCTCAGGCCAAGCGCGCCGGCACCATCATCCATCAATTGCGGGATTTTCTCAGCAAGGGGCCGATGACCCGGCACCCCGAATCGATCAACAAGATCGTGGAAGAGGCGAGCGCCCTGGCGCTGATCGGGGCGGGACAACTCGAAATCCGCGCGCGCCTGGAGCTCGATCCGTCGCTGCCGGTCGCTTCCATCGATCGCGTGCAGATCCAGCAGGTGCTGGTCAATCTGATCCGCAACAGCATCGAGGCCATGAGCGGCGGCGACGTGCGCGAGCTCATCGTGCGTACCGCCACCCGCGACGATGCCGTCGTCATCAGCGTTTGTGATACGGGTCCGGGTATCGCCCCGGAGGTGATGGCGAGGCTCTTTCAGCCTTTCGTCAGCACCAAGGCGCAGGGCATGGGCATCGGCCTGTCGATCTGCCGGTCGATCGTGCAGTCGCATGGCGGGCAGATCCTGGCCGAGCCCAACGCCGGCGGCACGGGCATGACGTTCTCCTTCACGTTGCCCCGGGCGGCTTCGCAAAAATGAGAGACGACGCGAAAGCTGCTCGAATTTGAAGCGGCGCCGCGGGCGCAGCTTGATGCAGCTCAATGTCTCACAGCCGGTTTTGAGGTCTGGTGTGGATGGAGAGGCTCGCTCCTGACATTGGAGGCCGCCATGTATCGCCACATCCTCTTTCCGACCGACGGCTCGCCCCTGTCGACCAGCGCCGCGGGAAGAGCTGTGGCTCTTGCCAAGGCACTGCGCGCGCGAATGACGATACTCACGGTCATCGAGCCATTCCATGTCTTTGCGGTCGACCCTGAGATTGTCACTGCTACGCCCGCAGAGTACGAGAGTCGCATGGCCCGGCGTGCCGATCGCCTGCTGGCTGAATGCGCCCGCGAGGCCGCTGAATCGCACGTGCCCTTTGCGACGCTCCATGTTGTGGATGAGCACCCCTATCGGGCGATCGTCGAAACGGCGGCGAAGGAGCAATGCGATCTCATCGCCATGTCATCGCACGGCCGCCACGGCCTGGCGGCCCTGTTGCTGGGCAGCGAGACCATCAAGGTGCTCACCCATTCGAAGGTTCCGGTTCTCGTGTACCGCTGACTGGATTTTACACCAGGAAACCTGCCATGCGCGCCAAGGATATCATGACCCGGCAAGTCCGTTGCTTGCCGCGGGATGCGTCGATTTTTGATGCCGCCCGGCTTTTGTTGAACAGCCACGCCAGCGCTGCACCGGTTGTCGACACCGAGGGGAAGCTGGTGGGCATCGTCAGCGAGGCCGACCTGATCCACCGCGTCGAACTCGGTACGGAGCGTCATCGCTCGCTGCTGCTGCGCGTGCTGCGCAACGATACGGCTGCCGCCTCGGATTACATCAGATCCCACACCCGGCGCGTATCGGACGTGATGACCACCAACGTCGTGACGGCCAGTGAGGACTCGACGCTGGGCGAGATCGCCGACCTGATGGACAGGCATCACATCAAGCGCATCCCCATCGTCCGCGACGGCAAGCCAGTGGGCATCGTGAGCCGCGCCAACCTGCTGCAGGGCCTGATGGCATACGAGCCGACCGCCGCCGAAACCACGGTGGACGACAATACGATTCGCGAATCCGTGACCATTGAACTTGCCCGGAACCACTCACCATCGATGTGGCCGCTGACCGTCATTGTCGAGCAAGGCGTCGTGCATCTCTGGGGCTACGCGCCCACGGAGACCGCCAAAAAGGCTTTCCGGGTCACCGTGGAGCGCGTCGCGGGCGTGCGGCGCATTGAGGACCACCTCGCCCTACTATCGGAGGCGATGGCCTTCGACGTCTGATCGACCTGCAGGCATTGTTCCCTGGGAGCGCGGTCGTCTCGCCCGCTCTGGCCCTTGCTTCCAGGTTAACGTCCGCTGAGCGGTTTGCCGGCGCTGGTGGCCCAGGCCTTGGCCATCAGCGTGTTGCTGGGCGCCGACTTGTCCTGCAGCTTGCGTGCGGTCTCGACACCGGCGACGGGCAGGCCGGCCGGGTCGAGCTTGCCGATCTGCACCAGCACCGAGGCCTGATCCCAATAGATGTGCTCGTGCGCCACCTTGTCGCCCACGAAATGCACGATGGCGATCAGCGGGATCTCGACCTTGCGACCGGTCGGCGGGACGCCGGGCAGCATCCAGTCGATCTCGCGCGTGTGGGTGAAGCAGAATAGCATCTCGTCGACCAGCGTATCGTTGCCGATCGTGCGGCTGATCGGGACAAGGCGCGTGTCCTCGGGATTGGCGCCCACGAAATGGTACTTGTAGAAGCGCTTCAGCTGGTCGTGTCCGACGCCACCGGTCATGGTCGGGATGTGGTTGACGTAAGGCTGCGGCACCATGGTGGCCATGGTCGCATCGACGTCGCGGGTCTCGAACTCGTGACGGCAATGCGCCTCCCACAGGGCGGCGAGGTCGTGCTGGGACATGGCTTCCTCCGTATCGCGGCGGCCATGGTAGCCAGCACCACGGGGCTCGCGTCAATCAGCGCGTGAGCGAAGATGGCGCCGTGTACATTCAATCCGCTGCAAATCCAATGGCACCACCCAGGGTCGGAGACGGAAGCCGTGCCTGCGGCCGCTCCCCATCGAAGGAGAGCGGCATCGCGATCAGTTGTACGCCGGATGTTCCCGTTACCGCCTGCACCATGCCCAGTGCGCCGGTCTGTTCATGGGACAGCACCTCAGGAATGGTCTGGATGGAGGCGCACGGAACGCCGGCCGCCTGCAGCATTTCGGCCCAGGCCGCGCGCGAGCGGGTTCGCAGCCGCTCCGTGACGAGGGCCTCCAGCGCGCCGCGGTTGGTCACGCGGTCGCTGTTGCGGAGAAAGCGCGGGTCGGCGGCCCATTCCGGATGGCCCAAAACGTCGCTGAGCGTGCGGAACAACCGGTCGCTGCCGGCGCCGATGATCAGCGGGCCGTCTGCCGTCTCAAACGCACCATAGGGCACGACGGACGGATGTTTCGAGCCTTCGCGGCGGGGCGGCGTGCCGGAGGCCAGGAAGTTCGATGCCGCGATGCTGGTCCAGCACACCGCTGTCTCAAACAGCGAGGTCTGCACCAGGCAGCCTTCGCCGGTGCGCGCACGTCGCAGCAGCGCGCCGAGCACGCCGATGGCGGTCCACATGCCGGAGCCGAGATCGTTGATCGACGGTCCGCAGCGGACCGGCGTGCCGTCGGACTCGCCGGTGATGCTCATCGGGC
>DATEIF010000281.1:0-4688 GCA_035279205.1 Vineibacter sp. | reverse complement strand
AGAGGTTAGTGAAATTTGTCGTCCGGGAGTCTCGCGCCACACGCAGTTTTCTTGTGACTGGGCGATAGATATCGCCTACGCTAGCGCATTCCGCGCAATGACCTCTTTGTAAAACCCAGCGCTCAGCTTCGGTGTGCGCTTCTGCGTGGCGTCGTCGACGTAATGCAGCCCGAAGCGGCTGGCATACCCGTCGGCCCATTCGAAATTGTCGAGCAGGCTCCACAGGAAGTAGCCGCGCACCGGTACGCCGGCCGCTGTCGCGCGCTGCAGCTGGGTGAGGTAGTTGCGTAGGAACATCACGCGGTCGGTGTCGTAGACGATGCCGTCGGCGGCCGGCGTGTCGGTGCCGGCGCAGCCGTTCTCGGTGATGTAGATGTCCTTCACGTTCCACAGCTTGGCGACATGGCGCGGGCCCCAGTGGAGCGCCTCGGGGCCGACCTTCAGCCACGGCGTCTGCATGTGCGGGAAGGTGGCGGTGATCGGCACCAGCGCGAAGCCCGACGGCGTGTCGGCGGCGGCCCGCACGTAGTTGTGCGGCGCGTAGATGTTGATGCCGACGAAATCCACCGGGCTTGCAATCGCCGCCAGGTCCTCGGCCGTGAAGGCGGGCGCATCGGCGCCGGTCCACGCCAGGAATGCCTCGGTGTAGCGGCCCTCCAGCATCACGGTCAGGTAGCCGGCGTTGAGCTCGCGCGTGGCGCGCTCGGCGGCGCGGATGTGCTCCTCGGCCTCGATCACCGGCACGCAGACATTGATGTTCTCGGCCGGCCCGACCAGGGTGGCGGGCCGCGCCGCGGCGCGGATCGCCTGCACCGCCAGCCCATGGCCCAGCACGGCGTGGTGGCGCGCCTGGTTCAGGCGCTTCGGTGGCAGCTTGAGTCCGGGCGCGTGGATGCCCTGGCCGTAGCCCAGCTCGATGAAGGCCGAGATCTCGTTGTGGGTGAAGAGGTGCTTCACGCGATCGCTGATGCGGCCCGCGACGTGGCCGGCATAGTCGGCGAAGGCGCGCGCGGTGTCGCGCGACTCCCAGCCGCCGCGATCCTGCAGCGCCTGCGGCAGGTCCCAGTGGTAGAGCGTGGCCCACGGCGCGATGCCGTGCGCCAGCAGCGCGTCGATCAGCCGGTTGTAGAAATCCAGCCCCTTGGGATTGGCGGCGCCGGTGCCCTGCGGGAAGAGGCGCGGCCAGGCGATCGAGAACCGGTAGGCCTTGACCCCCAGCGCCGCCATCAGCTGCACGTCTTCCTTGAAGCGGTGGTAGTGGTCCACGGCGACATCGCCGGTGTCGTTGTTGCGCACCTTGCCGGGCGTGCGGGAGAACGTGTCCCAGATCGAGACGCCGCGGCCGTCCTCTTTGACGGCGCCTTCGACCTGGTACGACGCCGTCGCGGTGCCCCACAGGAAGTCCTTGGGAAAGGTGCGCGCCGCGGCGTCACCGGCCGCCGCCGGCTGCGCCGCAAGGTCAGGCGGCGCTGCCGACACACCGACAGCCGCGGCGCCCGCGACTTTCGCAAAGCCGCGTCGCGTGAAGGGCAGGCGCATCGGATGACCTCATAGGGTTCTTCCCCTCGGCGGGGCTATCGGATTCACACATCGTGCCCGCTGCGTGAAGACCTGTGGTGGTGGGCAGTCGCTGAAATGTTTTGTTTTGTACCGCTTGTTTTAGAAACGAGAACAATATATATCCTGCATGAGGAGGCACGCCTGTCCGACGGCTGATCAACGCTGCTGTGGCGGCCTCACACGTCCACCAGCAGGTGCCACCATGAGCGCACGATTTTCTGGCCTTAACTGGCCACCTTCTGCCATCACCTGGCCGTGCTGAGCAACGTCGCCCAAGATTTTGAGATCGAACACTAATTTGATTTTCTGGCCATATCTGCCTTTTCTGCCACGGCATATGACACGTCGCGCGGGAGGGCGCGGGTCCAGTGTCTTTGAGGTCCTAGGAAGATCGCCTAACCGTTTATAATTTCGGGACAAGTCGTTGAGGGGTGCGCCTCCTGAAGCGCCGCATCGTCCCGGCCGACTGGAAGGGCCACGCTGTGTCGCCGGGCTCTTCTTCGCGCCGCTCGGCCGTCCTAGTCTCGGGCCCTGGCCCCGCCACCGGAGTTTGTCGATGTCCGCATTCCCATCCTTTGCCGCCGACTACAGCGAGGCGCGCGAGAAGTTCCTCGCCGCCGCCCGCATCGCCGGCGCCACGACGTCCCGCTACGAAACGTCGACGAAGGGGCCGGGCGGCGAGTCCTTGTCGACCGATGTCGCGTGGCTGGGGCCGGAGGATGCCAGCAAGGTGGTGGTGACGATCTCGTCGACCCACGGCGTCGAGGGCTTCTGCGGCTCGGGCTTCCAGGTCGACTGGCTGGCCCGCAAGGGCGCCAGCGCCTTGCGGCGCGACACCGCGGCGCTCTTCATCCATGCCATCAACCCCTACGGGTTTGCCTGGCTGCGCCGGGTGACGGAGGAGGGTAACGACCTCAACCGCAACTATGTCGACCACGGCAAGCCTTATCCCGACAATCCGGGCTATCTCGAGATCGCCGACGCGCTGGTGCCGCCGGCGCTGAGCGGACCGGCGTTCGAGGCCGCCGAGGCCACGCTCAAGGCCTATCGCGCCAAGGTCGGCGACGTCGCCTTCAACCGCGCCATGTCGGGCGGCCAGTACACGCACGCCGACGGCTTCTTCTTCGGCGGCGGCGGGCCGTCGTGGTCCTACCGCACCACGCACGCCATCATCGAGCGCCACCTGGCGCGGCGCAGCGACATCGCGGTGATCGACTTCCACACCGGCCTGGGGCCGTTCGGCTATGGCGAGCTGATCACGCACTA
Source organism: Vineibacter sp. (assembly GCA_035279205.1). GTDB lineage: Bacteria > Pseudomonadota > Alphaproteobacteria > Reyranellales > Reyranellaceae > Vineibacter. The sequence goes on along the minus strand of DATEIF010000281.1, from coordinate 1,862 downwards.
CGATCCCGACACCGGCGGCTCGCAGCGCGTGCGCGCGTTCTGGGGCGAGTCGGTGACCGAGTCCAAGCGCGGCCAGACCGCCTCGCAGGCGCGCGACGGCCTGGGTCACTACGGCTACAACCGTGCGCTGCCCAACGCGCGGGTGACGATGGCCACCCTGGAGTTCGGCACCTACGACCGCGAGAGCGGCCGGCGCGCCTTCCGCGGCGATCACTGGCTGCACAAGTACGGCGACCCGCTGGGCAACGAGGCCAAGCCGATCCAGGCCGCCATGCGCAAGCAGTTCTATCCTGACACCGACGAGTGGAAGGAGATGGTCCTGTTCCGCGGCCACCAGACCGTACGCCAGGCCATCGAGGGGCTGAACACATAACCCTCCCCCACGCAGTGGGGGAGGTGGCCGAAGGCCGGAGGGGGAGCCGACGTGGTTTCTATTACGAAAATCACCACGGCTCCCCTCCGCCCCTTCGGGGCACCTCCCCACTGCGTGGGGAGGAAAATGCGCGAGTAGTCCGAGCAGCACATGATCACGCGTCTGGCCATCGCGGGCTATCGCTCGTTGCGCGACGTGCGGCTGGCACTGGAGCCGCTGAACGTCGTCACCGGCGCCAACGGCAGCGGCAAGTCGAGCCTCTATCGCGCGCTGCGATTGCTGGCCGACGTGGCGCAAGGCCGCGTGGTGCAGTCGCTGGCGGTGGAGGGTGGCCTGCCGTCCACTCTGTGGGCGGGCCCCGAATCCATCTCGCGCGCGATGAAGCGCGGCGAGCAGCCGGTGCAGGGCACCAAGCGCAAGAACCCGATCAGCGTGCGGCTGGGCTTCTCCGGCGAAGACTATGGCTACGCCATCGACCTTGGCCTGCCGATCCCGTCGGAGTCGGCGTTTACGAGCGATCCGGTGATCAAGGCCGAGAGCGTGTGGACCGGCGAGGTGCTGGGTCGTGCCAACGCCTTTGCCGTGCGCAACGGGCCTGGTGTGCGCGTGCGCAACGAGAGCGGCGAGTGGCGCCAAGTCTTCACGGCGCTGGCGACGTTCGACAGCATGATGACCCATGGCAGCGATCCGCGCGAGGCGATGGAGCTGCTGGTGCTGCGCGAGCGCATGCGCGACTGGCGCTTCTACGACCATTTCCGCAGCGACCACGAGGCGCCGGCGCGGCGGCCCCAGGTCGGCACCTATACGCCGGTGCTGAGCGGCGATGGCACCGATCTGGCCGCCGCCGTGCAGACCATCCGCGAGATCGGCGATCCCGATGCGCTCGACCAGGCGATCGACGATGCCTTCCCCGGCGCGGCGGTCGAGACGGCACGGGTCAATGGCTACTTCGAGCTCGAGATGCACCAGCGCGGCCTGCTGCGTCCGCTGCGGGCGACAGAGCTGTCCGACGGCACCTTGCGTTACCTGCTGCTGATGGCCGCGCTGCTGTCGCCGCGGCCGCCGGCACTGATGGTGCTGAACGAGCCCGAGACCAGCCTGCATCCCGACCTGCTGGCGCCGCTGGCGCGGCTGATCATCGAGGCGGCGCGGCGCACGCAGATCATCGTGGTGTCGCACGCCCAGCCCCTGGTGAGCGCGCTCGACGGCCAGCGCAACGCACGTCGCATCGTGCTGGAGAAGCAGCTGGGCGAAACCATCGTGCAGGACAACGAGCCCCCGCTATGGACATGGCCGACACGCTAATCTTCCTCCCCACGCAGTGGGGAGGTGCCCCGAAGGGGCGGAGGGGACCCGACGTGGTATCAGTTGCAAAGACCACGTCGCGTCCCCCTCCGGCCTTCGGCCACCTCCCCCAGCTGCGCTGAGGGAGGGATAGATCTAAAACACCTTGGCCAGGGTCAGGCGGAAGGCGCGTGGTTCGGCGGGG
>DATEIF010000280.1:0-5850 GCA_035279205.1 Vineibacter sp. | reverse complement strand
CGCGCTCCCGGCAAAACTTTTCTCTGTGTCCTCTGTGTCTCTGTGGTGAATCTTTTCTTCTGGCGCGGATGCAGGCGCGGTGCTGGTCTTTGCGATCCTGTGTGCTTATCTAGCGACCAGGATCACATCGAGGTTCGTATGCCCAAAGACCAGCCCACGGCGATCCATCGCCAGGATTACCGGCCGCCGGACTACCGTATCGAGACGGTCGATCTCGAGTTCGACCTTGAGCCGACAGCGACGCGGGTCAAGGCGCGGCTGGCGATCAAGGCCGCGTATGACGGCGGCGGTGTACGGCCGTTGGTGCTGCATGGCGATGCGCTGGAACTTCTGAGCGTGGCGCTTGACGGGCGCGTGCTGGGTGCGGGCGACTATGTGCTGGGCGACAAGAGCCTCACCATCGCCGCACCGCCGGCGTCGTTCACGCTCGACATCGAGACCAGGATCAATCCGGCGGCCAACACGCAGCTATCGGGTCTCTACGTCTCCAACAACGTGTTCTGCACCCAGTGCGAGGCCGAGGGCTTCCGGCGCATCACGTATTTCCTCGACCGGCCCGACGTGATGGCAGTCTACCGCACCACCATCCGCGCCGACCGTCAGCGCTATCCGGTGCTGCTGTCCAACGGCAACCTGGTCGAGCAGCGCGACATCGATGGCGGCCGCCACATGGCGGCGTGGCACGACCCCTTCCCCAAGCCCAGCTACCTGTTCGCACTGGTGGCGGGCGATCTCGCCTGCAACGAGGATCATTTCAAGACGCGCTCGGGCCGCGACGTGACGCTGCGCATCTTCGTCGAGCACGGCAAGGTGGAGCGCACCGGCTACGCCATGGACTGCCTGAAACGCTCGATGCGCTGGGACGAGGAGCGCTTCGGCCTGGAATACGATCTCGACCTGTTCAACATCGTGGCGGTCAGCGACTTCAACATGGGGGCGATGGAGAACAAGAGCCTCAACGTCTTCAACGACCGCTACATCCTCGCCGACCCGCAGACCGCCACCGACGCCGACTACGCCGGCATCGAGACCGTGGTGTCGCACGAGTATTTCCACAACTGGACCGGCGATCGCATCACCTGCCGCGACTGGTTCCAGCTCAGCCTCAAGGAAGGGCTGACGGTGTTCCGCGACCACGAGTTCTCGTCGGACCAGCGCTCGCGGCCGGTCACCCGCATCCAGAACGTGCGCGCGCTGCGCGCCCGGCAGTTCCCCGAGGATGGCGGGCCGCTGGCGCATCCGGTGCGGCCGGACTCCTACATCGAGATCAACAATTTCTATACTGCCACCGTCTATGAAAAGGGCGCCGAGGTGATCGGCATGATGCAGACGGTGCTGGGCCGCGACGGTTTCCGCAAGGGCATGGACCTCTACGTGCAGCGCCACGACGGCCAGGCCGTCACCTGCGATGATTTCGCCGCCGCGATGGCCGATGCCAACGGTGTCGATCTCGGCCAGTTCAAGCTGTGGTACAGCCAGGCCGGCACGCCCGAGCTCACCATCGAGGGCAAGTACGATGCGCGCGACGGCAGCTACGCGCTCACAGTGGCGCAGCGCTGTCCGCCGACGCCGGGCCAGCCCGACAAGAAGCCGATGCACATCCCGCTGGCGGTGGGCCTGCTCGATGCGCAGGGCCGCGACATTCGCCTTCAGCTCGACGGCGAGGATGCGGCGGCCGCGCAGGAAGGCCGCGTGCTGGCGGTGACCGCACCGCAGCAGACGTTCCGCTTCCGCAACGTGCCCAAGCCCAAGGCGCTGTCGGTCAATCGCGGCTTCTCGGCGCCGGTGAACATCACGCTGAAACAGAGCGGCGCCGAGCGTGCCTTCCTGATGGGCCATGATTCGGATCCCTTCGCACGCTGGGAGGCAGGCCAGCAGTTCGCCACCGACCTGATGCTCAAGCGCGTCGAGGAGATCCAGCGCGGCGCGGTGAGCGCGTACGACCCGGCCTTCGCCGAGGCGATCGGCCACATCCTGCGCGACGAGAAACTGGAAACAGCGTTCGCTGCCGAAGCCATCGCGCTGCCGGGCGCGGATTATCTCGCCGAGCGCATGGCGGTGATCGATGTCGAGGCGATCCACGCCGCGCGCGAGGCGCTGCGTGCCACCATCGCCAAGACCCTGCGGCTGGATCTCGAACGCGTCTTCGCCGCCAACCGCAGCGACGCGCCGTTCTCGCCCGATGCCCAATCCGCTGGCCGCCGCGCGTTGCGCAACGCGGTGCTGGGCTATCGTGCGGCACTGGCGGCGGAAGATCCCGACGTGGCGCCCCACCTGCTGCACCTCTACAGCGCCGCCGACAACATGACCGACCGCATGGCGGCGCTGCGGCTGCTGGTCGATGTCGCGGGGCCCGAGCGCCAGGCGGCGCTCGACGATTTCTACGACCGCTATCGCGACGATCCGCTGGTGGTCGACAAGTGGCTGTCGCTGCAGGCGGTGTCGGCGCTGCCCGATACGCTGGACCGCGTGAAGGCGCTGCTGGGCCATCCGGCGTTCGCGATGGAGAAGCCCAACAAGGTGCGGGCGCTGATCGGTGCCTTCACCGCCAGCAATCCACTGCGCTATCACGCTGCCGACGGCTCGGGCTACGCCTTCCACGCCGAGCGCACCTTGGCGCTCGATCCCATCAACCCGCAGGTGGCGGCACGCCTGCTGGCGCCGCTGGGCCGCTGGCAGCGCTTCGATGGCGATCGGCAGGCAAAGATGAAGGCCGGCCTGCAGCGCATCCTCGCCGCGCCCAAGCTGTCGCCCGACGTCTACGAGATTGCCTCGAAGTCGCTGGGGTAATCCCTCTCCCACGCAGTGGGAGGTGCCCCGAAGGCCGGAGGGGGACCCGTCGTGGTCTTCGTTACTGAGACCACGTGAGGTCCCCTCCGCCCACCGACGTTTCGACGCCAAGCGTCGAAACGTCGTATCGGGGCACCTCCCCACTGCGTGGGGAGGAAATACCGCTGCTTTTCGTTCGCGACTCATGTAAGAACTATTCACATGTGGTCACGCGACAATCCCGGCGGCCGGCGCGGCTATCATCATGGCAATCTGCGTGAGGCGCTGATCCGGGCCGCGCTCGACCTGATCGGGCAGAAGGGACCGGCCGGCTTCACCTTCGCCGACGCCGCGCGCATGGCCGGCGTCAGTTCGGCGGCGCCTTACCGGCATTACCGCGACCGCGAGGCGCTGCTGGCCGATGTGGCCCATCGCGGCTTCGAGCTGTTCGAGGCCACCCTGCAGCAGGCGTGGAATGGCGGCCGGCCGGAGCCGTTCAAGGCGTTCGAAAATATCGGCCGCGCCTTCCTCGCCTTCGCGCGGCGCGAGCCCGCCTACTACGCTGCCATGTTCGAGGCCGGCGTAGCGCTCGATGCGACGCCTGAGTTGCGCCAAGCCGCCGACGCGGCATTCGCCGTGCTGCGCACGGCATCGGAGACGCTGTGCGCACCGCTGCCGCGCGAGAGCCGGCCACCGGCGCTGATGATGAGCCTGCATGTGTGGGCGCTGTCGCACGGCATCGCCTCGCTGTTCGCGCGCGCCGATGCCGGGCGTCGCACCTTGCCGATGGCGCCCGAGGATCTGCTGGAGGCCGGCGTGCTGGTCTATCTGCGCGGCCTGGGCCTGGCCGGCGGCCCGGGCGACGGTCGCTAGATTTTTCGTTTACCGCGCCTTGACAGCCGCGCGACGACCGCCAAATATGTGAATGTTAATTACATTAACATGAGGAGCCTGTCCGATGGGCGTAACCGCGGCTCTCGACAACCTCAGCAAGCCCGCCTGGGCCGGTCTGCTGGTCCTGAGCTTCATCCTGTTCTGGCCGGTCGGGGCTGCACTCCTGGCCTATCTCATTTGGAGTCGACGCATGAACTGCTGGAAACATCGCGCCCCGCGTTGGCATGAGCAGCGCAACGCCGGCATGAGCGGCTGGTACCGCGGTCACTATCGCTCCAGTGGCAATGCCGCCTTCGACGAATACCGCGACGAGACGCTGCGTCGCCTCGAAGAGGAGCAGAAGGAGTTCCGCGACTTCCTCGAGCGCCTGCGCCACGCCAAGGACAAGTACGAGTTCGACCAGTTCATGGCCGAGCGCCGTCGCCAGCAGCCGCCGAGCCCGCCGCCGTCGGATCAGACGCCGCCCGAGCCGCAGTCGGCCTGATCCAGGCCTTATCCTGAACCCGCCGCGCATCGCGACACCGCCCATCGGAGCCCGCGATGCCGGCGCCCCGCAAAGCCCGCGCCCTTGGTCTGCATCACGTCGCACTCGACGTCGATGACATCGACCGGGCGCTTGCCTTTTATGGCCGACTATTCGAGTTCACACTGCTCGACAAGACCGACGCCTCGGCCTTCCTTGATCTCAGCAACCAGTTCATCGTGTTGCAGAAGAGCCCGGCGCCGCGCAACAACTGCCAGATCGGCCTGGTGGTCGATGACCGCAATGCCGTCCTGCGGGCACTGGCCGACGCCGGCGTCACGCCCGTTCCCGGCCAGCTCGTGCACTTCGTCGATCCCTGGGGCAATCGCGTTCGACTGATCTGCTACGACTGAGCGCGCGAGACGTATCGGGAAGAGACGCGCTCCGCCCTTGAACGGTAACACCGCCCCCCTCTCCCGCGGAGCGGGAGAGGGGGGCCCAGCGCGCGCAGCACGATGGGAGGGTGAGGGGTTAGGCACTCGGTGCTTGAGTTGGCCCGGCATGATCGGAACCTTGACACGCAATACCGCGTCCTTGGGCCCTCACCCTCCCGCAATGCGGGAGAGGAATCAATGCTCAGCGCACGCGGGTCCAGATCTCGGAGCGGCCGAACAGGGGGATGCCGACATAGCCGCGCAGGCGCAGTGTGCCGTCCCGCTGCAACGTGATGTTGGCGCGATAGGTCTTGCCGTCCTCGGCGTTGTAGACGCTGCCGTCCTCGAAGACGTTGGGATCGCTGGTCGCCTCGAAGTCGTAGAGGAACACCATGCCGAGGATCTTGCGGTCGCGCAGCGCCGGATCGGGGTTATGGGAATCGACGAGTTCCTCCGGCGCCACGGGCTTGTCGTCCGGCCCTGTCGGGTCGATCAACTTCACCAGCCGACCGCAAATCGGCCCGCGCCCCTGCGCATCGCAAGACCAGATCTCGACATGCGCGCTTTCGGACTGGGTGAGCCAGACGCCGTAGACCGATTGATCCGTGGCCCACACCAAGCCTGGCCCGACCGCGATCCCTGCCGCCAAGCCGACCATAGCGACGATGCCGCCTATGGCGCGCCGTTTCATCACAAACTCCTCAGCCGTCGCGCATCGCCATCGATGTTAGCGCACGGTGCTCAGCAGTGATCCGCCATGCACGCAGGAGCAGCATGCGTCATGAGCAACCGCACCGAGTGTCACAAAATCTCGACTGGAGCTGCGAAAATGTAGCCGGCCCCGCGCTCGGTCTTGATCAGACGGGGTTCGCTGGGGTTGGGCTCCAGCTTGCGGCGCAGTCGAAGAATCTGCACGTCGATGCTGCGATCAAACACTTCAGCGTCGTGCACTCTGCTCGCGATCAAAAGCTGCTCGCGACTGAGAATTCGCTGCGGTGCTTCCAGGAAGGCTGCCAGCAGGCTGAATTCGCCGCGGGTCAAGGGCACGACATCGCCATTCGGCGCCGTGAGCCGGCGCGTGCGCAAGCTGAGTTCCCAGCCGGTGAAACGATAGCGCGTGCGCTTGTGCTCCGGCTTTACCGGCACCACGGCGGCGCGCCGTAGCGCCGCACGGATGCGCGCCAAGAGCTCGCGCAACGACACCGGCTTGGTGAGATAATCGTCGGCCCCCAGCTCAAGGCCGATCACACGATCGATCTCGTCACGACGGTGGCCGCTCAGCACAATGAT
>DATEIF010000279.1:0-10941 GCA_035279205.1 Vineibacter sp. | reverse complement strand
AAGATCGGCAAGCACGAGTTCCCGGTCGCCTTCGAGATCCGCAGCGAACTGCCCAAGACTCCCGTGGGCAAGCTGTCGAAGAAGGAACTCAAAGCCGAGGAAGCCGCCAAGCGCGAAGCCGCCAAGCAGGTGGCAGCGCAGTAAATTCCCTTCTCCTCGCGAAGGCGGGGAGAAGGTGCCCGAAGGGCGGATGAGGGGCTTCGCTGAGCCAATACGAGTGCGTGCGGCGGGTTCTTCATCCTTGCCATTAAACACACGTATAAGTAGCTGATAGTGTCACAATCTCGTCTTTTTGTGCGGCAATCCTTCGTGCATGCCAAGACCATGGCGAGACGCCCATACCGACCGGGCGCGCGCACTCCGCCAGACCAGCACCGACGCGGAGCGACGCTTGTGGAACTTGCTTCGCGGGCGACGCCTCGGCGGCTTCAAGTTCCGACGCCAATATGCCATCGGCAACTACATAGCCGATTTCGTCTGTGTCGAACGGCGACTCATTGTTGAACTGGACGGTGGCCAGCACGCGGAGGCGGACACCATCGCCTATGACGCGACGCGAAATCTTTGGTTCGAACAACACGGATATCGCGTATTGCGGCTGTGGAACGCCGAATTCCTGATGAACGTCGAGGATGCGACGGAAGCGATCTGGGTATCGCTCCGCGCCCCTTCCCTTCTCCCCGCGAAGGCGGGGAGAAGGGAAGGGCGGATGAGGGGCTTCTGCGGCGCTTCGACCAGGCACCAATCATCGTGTATCAAGACCGCGAAGCCCCTCATCCGGCGCTTCGCGCCACCTTCTCCCCGCCTGCGCGGGGAGAAGGGAGTTCACCCCCGTCTCACCTGGTCGATGTAGTGGCGGGCGGCTTCGATGCTGCAGCCGCTGACGCGCTGGATCAGGCGCATCGCCTCGTCGTGCTGGCCCTGGGCCAGCATCGCGGCAACGGCCGGACGCAGGCGCGGATCCTCCAGCGGCCGGCGCGGATCGGTGGCGGCCGCGGCGCGCTGGCTCTCGGCCAGCCCATCGACATAGTCCTTGGCCTCCTTCAGGCCCATGCCGGTGCGCTCGTGCACCAGCTTGATCGCCTCCAGCGCCTGGCCGCGCGCCACCAGGGTCGCCGCCTCGGTGCGCACGCTGGCGCTGCCGCCGGCCATGGCGCTGGACGCCATCACCATCTGGCGCGCCACCGTCATCATCGAGGGCGCATTGGGCAGCGCCTCGACATAGTCCTTGGCCTCCTTCAGGCCCAGGCCCGTCATCTCGCGCACCATCTTGATGGCTTCGATCTTCTCGCCCCGCGCCACCATGGCGCGCACGACGGAGTCGGCGGCAGCCATGGTCATGCTGGCGGCCGGCGACGGCTCGGCCACCGGGGCGGCCGGCATGGCCTGGGTCGGGCTGTCGATCACCTTGGCCCGCGACCGGCCGCGCAGCAGCAGGACCAGCAACAGGATCGCCGCCAGCACGGCGACGCCGGCGATCACCATCCAGACCAGGTTACTCATCCGTTACGCTCCACCCGCTGCCGCCCCGTCGACGCTCATAGCACATGCCAACGGCGGACGCCCCGCCGTCGTCCCCAGGGCCCGCCGCCGGCACTGGTGTGCCGCGGGCTCACATCTGCTGATCCGGCGCTGCATGTGCGGTCACTTCCCCTCGGGCACAGCCGCCGGTAGTCTCGCCGCCTCCGGAGCGCAAGGATTCCGTCCTGTGGATACACCCCCGTTCAGCTTCCAATTCCCCTACGCCTCGCCGCGCCTGCCCATTTTCGCCCGCAATGTCGTTGCCACGTCGCAGCACCTGGCGGCCACCGCCGGCCTGCGCATGCTGGCCAAGGGCGGCAGCGCCGCCGACGCCGCCATCGCCACCGCCATCGCGCTCACCGTGGTCGAGCCGACCATGAACGGCATCGGCGGCGACGCCTTCTGCATCCTGTGGGACGGCAGCAAGCTGGTCGGCCTCAACGCCTCCGGCCGCGCCCCGGCGCTGATGACGGCCGATCGCTACCAGGGCCTGCAGGAGATGCCAGGCGAGGGCTGGGGCTCGGTGAGCGTGCCCGGCTGCGTCTCGCTGTGGGTCGAGTTGCACCGCAAATACGGCAAGCTGCCGTTCGCCGATCTGTTCGAACCAGCGATCCGCTACGCCGCCGACGGCTTTCGCGTGTCGTTCATGGTGGCGCACCAATGGGACCGCGCCGTCGCACGCCTGAAGGACCAGCCAGGCTGGGCTGCCGCCTTCATCCCCAACGGCCGCGCGCCGCAGCCGGGCGAACTGTGGAAATTCCCGGCCCAGGCCGAGACCCTGCGCCAGATCGCCGAAAGCGGTGGCGAGGCGTTCTATCGCGGCGCGCTGGCCGCCAAGATGGAAGCGTTCGCCATCGAAGGCGGCGGTGCGCTGCGGGCCTCGGACCTCGCCGCGCACCAGCCCGACTGGGTCGACCCCATTGGCCTGTCGTACCACGGCACGACCCTGCACGAGATCCCGCCCAACGGCCAGGGCATCGCCGCCTGCATGGCGCTGGGTATCCTGGAGAATTTCGACATCACCGGCTTCGCGCCCGACGGGCCCGAGGTGGCGCACCTGCGCATCGAAGCGATGAAGCTGGCGTTCGCCGACGTCCACCGCTACGTCGCCGACCCCAAGCACATGGAAGTGACATCGGCACAGCTGCTCGACAAGGCCTACCTGAAGTCGCGCGCCAGGCTGATCAACGCCAGGAAGGCCGGCCGCTTCGGGCCCGGCACGATTCCCAAGCTCAGCGGCACGGTCTATCTCGGCACTGCCGACGAGCACGGCATGATGGTATCGCTGATCCAGTCCAACTACGCCGGCTTCGGCTCCGGCGTGGTGGTGCCCGGCACCGGCATTGCGTTGCAGAACCGCGCCGCCGGATTCACGGTGCAACCAGGCCATCCCAATGTGGTGGCGCCGGGCAAGCGGCCGTTCCACACCATCATCCCCGGCTTCGTCACCAAGGACGGCAAGCCGCTGGCCACCTTCGGCCTGATGGGCGGCGGCATGCAGCCGCAGGGCCACATGCAGGTGCTCTCACGCATCGTCGATTTCGGCCAGAACCCGCAGGCTGCCATCGACGCGCCGCGCTGGCGCATCCACGAGTCGGGCGATTTGTGGCTGGAGCCCAACATGCCAGGCGCCACCGCCGAAGCACTTCAGTCGCTGGGCCACACGGTGGTGAAGACCGGCTGGCCCAGCTTCGATTTCGGCTCCAGCCAGATCATCTGGCGCTACCCCGACGGCGGCCCCTACCTCGGCGCCTCCGAAAGCCGCCGCGACGGCGCCGCGGTCGGATTCTGATTGTTCCCTTCTCCCCGCGAAGGCGGGGAGAAGGTGCCCGAAGGGCGGATGAGGGGCTTCTGCGGTGCCTCGTTCGGCACCAATCAATGTGTGCCAAGATCGCGAAGCCCCTCATCCGGCGCTGCGCGCCACCTTCTCCCCGCCTGCGCGGGGAGAAGGGAGATCACCACCGGTAGCGCAGGTTGGCGAGCACGGTGCGGCGGGCGCCGTAGTTGCAGCCGGTACCACCCGAGCAGTAGGCGACGTAGGTCTTGTCGAACAGGTTGGCGGCGTTGATCGAGAGCCGCCAGCGCTCGACGTCGACATAGACCATGGCGTCGAACAGCGTGACGCCCGGCACCATCAGGCTGTTGTCGACGCTGCCGGCCGTGCGACCGAGATAGCGCACGCCGCCGCCCGCACCCACGGTGACGGTGTCGCTGACGGGATGCGCGTAGTCGGCCCACAGCGCGGCCATGGTGTTGGGAATGGCATAGGGCCGCTTGCCGAGATCGGCGCCGTTGCTCTTGGTCACCTTGACGTCCTGCAGCGTCAGCGACCCGATCATGCGCAGATTGTTGGTGAGGCTCAGCGTGCCCTCGACCTCGATGCCCTTGGAGCGGATCTCGCCGGTCTGCACGCTGAAGCCGCGGTGCGTCGGATCGGGATCGGCGGTCAGCACGTTCTGCTGCGTCGTATGAAACAGCGACACCGTGACGGCGCTGTTGAAGCCCGACGGCTGGAACTTCACGCCGGCCTCATACTGCTGGCCCGTCGTGGGCTTGAAGGGAGTGCCGCTGAACGTCGTGCCCGAGGTCGGCTGGAATGACGTCGCGTAGCTGACATAGGGCGCCAGACCGATCTCGGACAGGTACACCAGCCCGGCGCGCCAGCTGAAATGATCGGGATCCTGGCGCACGACCGAACCGTTGAGCTGGTTGCGGTTGATCTGCTGCGTCCAGTCCTGCCGCCCACCGATGGTGAGCGCCCAGCGGTCCCAGCGGATCTGATCCTGCGCATAGATGCCGAACTGCCGCTGCGTCTCGCTGCCACGGCCGGTCACCGGCAGCGCGGGAATCACCTGGTTGTAGTCCGGGTTCACGATGTCCAAGGTCGGAACGCTGGCCGTGCCCCAGGTGCGTGTCTTGAGGTGTTGCCACTGATAGTCCAGGCCCATCAGCACCGTGTGGCGGATCGGCCCGGTGCCGAACGCGGCCTGCGCCTGATTGTCGACCGCAATGCTGTCGAGCACCGGCCGCGCCTGGTAGCCGAAGCGGTTGAGCGTGCGCTGGTCGGCGCGCAGCCCGGTGCCGTACATCGTGCGGTAGTCGAGATCGAGATGGGCGTAACGCAGGTTCTGGCGGAACGTCCATACGTCGTCGAATTGATGCGCGAAGCGATAGCCGACCATCGCTTCGTTCTTCTTGTAGCGGTCGTAGCCGGGCTGCCCGTCATTGAAATTGGTCGGCAGCGTGCGAAAGGGATTGGGCAGCAGCGTGCCCGATGCCGGCAGGAACGACACCGTGTGCCGGTTGTTGTCCTGCAGGTACATTGCCTGCACGGTCAGGCTGGTCTGCGCATCGGGCCGCCACGTGAATGCAGGGTTGATCGCGATGCGATCATCCGTGCCGCCCTTGACCTGCAGGTCGGCGTCGCGCACCAGCGCCGTCAGGCGATAAAGCAGCGTCTTGTCCGCTGTCAGCGGCCCGCCGACGTCGACAGAGCCCTGGAACCGGCTGCGCGTGCCGACCTGGGCGTTGACCTCATAGAATGGTTCCGGCGGCGGATCCTTGCTGACCAGGTTCACGATGCCGCCGGGATTGGCGCGGCCGTAGAGCACGGAGCTTGGCCCGCGCAGCACCTCGATGCGCTCCAGCGAATAGGGCTCGATGCGGAAGTTGGCGAAGCCGCCGCTGGCCGACGTGTTGTTGACCTTGGGCAGGCGCAGGCCGTCGACATAAACGTCGGCGCCGAAGCCGCGGATCACGAACCAGTCCGAGCGCCCGTCGGTGCCGTAGAGGTCGGCGCCGACACCGGCGCTGTAGCGCATCGCCTGGGTGATGGTCTGCGCGCCCTGGGCATCGAGCTGGTCGCGTGTGATGACGGAGATCGATTGCGGCGTCTCGCGGATCGGCGTGTTGGTCTTGGTGCCCGCCGCGCTCTGCGGCGCCACGAAGCCGCGTACCGGCCCGCGTGCCGGGTCCGCGCGGTTGCCCTGCACCGTGACCGGATCAAGGGTCGTGCTGCCCGGCACGGTTGCTGGCGTCTCGCCCTGCTGCGCCAGGGCTGCGTTGCCCGCCCCGACCACGGCGGCAACGGCTAATGCGGTCTTCAGTGCGCCGCCTGTGCGGCTTCTACCTCCGTTTACAACAGCTCGACCACGACGCGTGCCACAACAACCCATCACCCTGTCGCCCCCAACTTCGTTCAGAGGTGGCGACACTAGTGATATTGATACTTATTCTCAATACAATTTCCTACTGTCCGATCGAATGAAGGTAACCCCTTGACCTTCCCATCATGGGAAGGTCCATCTAAAGGCCATGAACAAGAGTCTCACCCCTCACGAACTGCACGATCTGCAACTGCCGATCGTGGGCATGACCTGCGCCGGCTGCGTGCGCCGGGTCGAGAAGGCGCTGGAGGCCGTGCCGGGCGTCGAACGCGTCAGCGTCAACCTGGCGTCGGAAACGGCGACCGTCACGGCGCCTTCAGCCCTCTCGCCCACCCGCCTTGCACAAGCCGTCGAGGCCGCCGGCTACACGGTCGGCACATCGACCATCGATCTCGCCATCGACGGCATGACCTGCGCCTCCTGCGTCGGCCGCGTCGAGCGTGCGTTGCAGGCCGTACCCGGCGTGCAGAGCGCCAGCGTGAACCTGGCGTCCGAACACGCGCGCCTGGTGGTGGCCGGCCCGGCGGCGCGGATGGTACCGGCGCTGATCCAGGCCGTCGCGGCGGCCGGCTATACGGCGACCCCGATCGCCGGCGGCAACGACGATGAGGACGCCGCGAAGGAACGCACCGACCGCCGCGCGCTGGTGCAAACCGGTGCCGCGATCCTGCTGTCGCTGCCGCTGGTCGTGCCCATGCTGCTGCAGCCCTTCGGCATCCACGCGATGTTGCCGGGCTGGCTGCAGCTGGTGCTGGCAACGCCGGTGCAGTTCATCCTCGGCTGGCGCTTCTATGTCGGTGCGTTCAAGGCGCTGCGCGCCGGCGTCGGCAATATGGATCTGCTGGTGGCGCTGGGCACGTCGGCCGGCTGGGGCTTGAGCACCTGGCTGCTGCTGCGCACGCCTGCCGAGGCGATGCCGCATCTCTACTACGAAGCCTCGGCCGTGGTGATCGCGCTGGTGCTGCTCGGCAAGTACTTCGAGGCCCGCGCCAAGCGCCAGACCACGGCCGCGATCCGCGCGTTGATGGCGCTGCGGCCGGAGACCGCGCGGGTGCGTCGCGACGGTGTCGAGGTCGAGGTGCCCGCGAGCGCGGTCAGCGTCGGCGACCTGGTGGTCGTACGCCCGGGCGAGCGCATCGCCGTCGACGGCGTCATCACCGAAGGTGCCACACATGCCGACGAGTCGCTGATCACGGGCGAGAGCGTGCCGGTGGCCAAGCAGACTGGCGACACCGTTACCGGCGGCGCCGTCAACGGCGACGGCCTGATCGTGGTGCGCACCACGGCGGTCGGTGCCGAGTCGACCCTGGCGCGCATCGCGCGCCTGGTCGAGAGCGCGCAGGCGGCCAAGGCGCCGATCCAGCACCTGGTCGATCGCGTCAGCGCCGTGTTCGTACCCGTTGTCGTCGGTATCGCGCTGCTGACGTTCGCTGGATGGTGGTTCGCCACCGGCGACGTCGAGCATGCGGTGATCGCTGCCGTTGCCGTGCTGGTGATCGCCTGCCCGTGCGCGCTGGGTCTGGCGACTCCCACGGCGATCATGGCCGGCACGGGTGTAGCCGCGCGGTACGGCATTCTGATCAAGGACGCCGAGGCGCTGGAGCATGCCCATGGCATCGACGTCGTGGCCTTCGACAAGACCGGCACCTTGACCGAAGGCCGGCCCACCGTCGTTGCCTTCGAGGCCGCACCGGGCGTCGACCACAGCGATGCCTTGCGGCGGGCCGCCGCCATCCAGGCCGGCAGCGAGCATCCGTTGGCGCGCGCCGTGGTCGCGGCAGCGTCGGCCGAAGGCTTGGCGCTGCCCAAGGCCGGCAACGTCACCGCCCTGCCCGGCCGCGGCATCGCCGCCACCGTCGAGGGCCGCGCCCTGCGCCTGGGCAGCGAGCGGCTGATGCAGGAGCTGGGCGTCGATGTGACACCACTCGCCGGCCGCGCCACGCAGCTGCGTAACGAGGGCCGCACGATCTCGTATCTGGCGATGCTCCCTGGGAGCGCGGGCGTCCCGCCCGCTCATGAGCGGGCCGGAGGCCCGCGGTCCCAGGAACCCCAGCTCCTCGCTCTGATCGCGTTCGGCGACGCGCTGAAGCCATCGGCACCTGACGCCATCCGTCGCCTGCGCGCCATGGGCATCCGCACCGTGATGCTGACCGGCGACAACGCGGGCAGTGCCAAAGTCGCCGCCACGCGGCTGGGCATCGACGAGGTCGTGGCCGAGATCCTGCCGCAGGACAAGGCTGCCGCCGTGGCGCGCCTGAAGGACGGCGGCAGGATGGTCGCCATGGTCGGCGACGGCGTGAACGATGCGCCGGCACTGGCGGCGGCCGACGTCGGCATCGCGATGGCGACCGGCACCGATGTGGCGATGCACGCCGCCGGCATCACCCTGATGCGCGGCGATCCGGCGCTGGTGGCCGACGCCATCGACATCGCCCGCCGCAGCCGCGCCAAGATCCGCCAAAACCTGTTCTGGGCTTTCGTCTACAACCTGCTGGGGGTGCCGCTGGCGGCGTTCGGCCTGCTGAGCCCGGTGATCGCCGGCGCGGCCATGGCCGCCAGCAGCGTCAGCGTCGTCTCCAACGCCCTGCTCCTGCGCCGCTGGCGCCCCGGACGATTCACCTCTCCCCGCCTTCGCGGGGAGAGGAAGGGTCCCATGCCGAAGGCATGGGAAGGTGAGGGGTAGGAACGATCAAGCCATGCGCCCAAAGGCAGGGACCGGTCGATCGTACCCCTCACCCTCCCATCGCTTCGCGATGGGCCCGTCCCTCTCCCCGCTCTCGCGGGGAGAGGTGTCAACGGCACCAAGCGCGATCGCCCTGCCCAGCAGGGAAAGGAAAGAAGGAGCAACCATGAATATCGGCGAAGCCGCCCGCGACTCCGGCGTATCAGCCAAGATGATCCGCTACTACGAAAGCGTCGGCCTGTTGCCGCGCGCCGAGCGCACGGACTCGGGCTACCGCGTCTACCGCGACGCCGATGTGCACACACTGCGGTTCATCCGCCGCGCCCGCGACCTCGGCTTCTCGATGGAGCAGATCACCGAGCTGCTGACCTTGTGGCGCGACCACGGCCGCGCCAGCGCCGACGTCAAGAAGCTGGCGCGCACGCACATCGCCGAGCTCGAAGAGCGTGCCGCGCAGCTGATGGCCATGAGCCGCACCCTGCGCCACCTGGCCGACCACTGCCACGGCGACCAGCGCCCCGAATGCCCGATTTTGGATGACCTGGCTGATGGCAGACTCGATGCCGTCGGTGACCACGCGACGTCGGCCAGGGCGCGGAAGGCCGCGACCTAGCCCGCGTCTCGCTTTTGCCGAAGCGCTCGTCATCCCGAGCGCAGCGAGGGATCTCCCGCAAAAAGGGACTCCCCCGCCGCGCTCCACGCGCGATCACATATGGAAGTATGGATCGAGCACATTCACCTCGGTGATCCGATCAACCGGCAGGCCGTTGCGCTCGGCGACCTTGCGGATCGACTCGGGTGACGGGCCGTCATAGATACAGAAGGTCTTCTTCTTGTCCGGCGTCACGTAGGAGTGGATCCAGGTGACGCCCTGCTGGGCATTGTTGGTGATCACCGTCGTGGCAATCTGGCGACCCTGCTCGTTGGGCGCCAGCGGAAGGCCATCGGGGAACGTGCGTTCGATCATATAGCGGGGCATAGCGTCTCCTTGTCGTGACGTGACGTTGACCGACGTCAACGCCGGCACGCTACGCAGCACCGCTGCCGCGCACATCGGGAGCGCTTCCCTATTTTGCCGCCGCAACCTGCCTATCTTGCGGCAACAGGTTCTCGTCGCGCGCCAGGCGCGTCGCCTCACCGCGCGTGGCAACGCCGAGCTTGGCCAGGACCGATGAGACATGGTGATCGACTGTCTTGGGCGAAACATGCAATCGCGCGCCGATCTGGCCGTTGCTGAGCCCATCGGCGAGACAGCCCAGGATCTGCATCTCGCGGGCGGTCAGTCCGTGGGGGTTCTGCCGCGTCGCCGGCCGCGGACCGCGCGGGATGCGGCGCACGCCGTCATCACGCAGTCGCTGGCGCAGCGCGGCGGCGGCCGGTCCGGCGCCCAGCCGGGTGAAGATCTCGAGCGCGGCCAGCCGCGCGTCGGTATCGCCGTCGGCAAGCGCACGCGCCTGCTCGTAAGGACACCCCAGGCGCCGCCACAGATCGGCGGCCCGTCGCCAGCGGCCGCGGACGTGCAGCAGGAACGCCGCCGCGCCCCACGACGGCATCGTGACCGGCGCACCGCCCAGCCACCGCCAATAGGCGAGCTCGCCGGCATGCCAGCGGTGGTGATGCTTGATGGCAAGATCATGGACGGCACTGGCCTCGGCGACGGTACGGGTGCGATCGCCGGCCAGCCATGCCGCTTCTGCCCGCGCCGCGCGCACCGGCGCCAACCGTTGCATGGTGCCGGTCGGAGAAGCGAGCGCGAGCGCCTCGTCGAACGCCGCCATGGCGCCGGGATCGCCGCGCCGCGCGCGCACGCGGCCCAGCGCAACCAGCGCCATGATGCGGCTGATGGCAGCAACGCTGGGCCGTTGCAGCAGCGCCGTGGCGATGTCACTCGCCTCGCTCCAGCGGCCCTGGTAGAGCCGCGTCAGCGCCAGCCAGGCGCACATGTAGTGGTGCGAATAGTCGAGATCGCGCTCGCGCGCATAGGCGATACCGGCGGCCAGTTGGCATTCGGCGTCGGCAAACCGGTACTGCTCGCCATAGCTCGAACCCAGGTTGGTGTAGGCGAGCGCCACGAGGTCGTCCTGGCCCGCCTGGTGCGCCAGGGCAAGACTGCGTTCCAGATGCACGCGGCCATGCTTGTTGCCGCTCACCAGCATCGCCGAGCCGACGACGTTCTCGGCCGCCGCGATCGTGGCATCGTCGCCGAAGGTCGCCGCCAGTGCGATGGCCTTGCGGCCCAGTGCGATGCCGACCGGACAATCGCGATCCAGCATCCGCAGATGCGCCTGAATGCGATACGCCGCCGCCAGCTGGCGCGTCGGCGGCAACGCCTCCAGCACCGCAATGGCGGCACGGCTGGTGTCGTCGGCCGCCGCGTTGCGCCCGCTGCGCACCAGCGGCCATGCCAGCGCCGCGCGGTTCTCGCCTTCCTTGACGCGATCACCCGCCGCGCACCACAGGTCGATCGCCTGGCGGCGCGCGAACTCCGACTGCGCCAGCTCATCGACGATGGCGCACTCATCGGCACAGGCCTCGAACAGCTGCGCCCGCTCGGCCGCCGGTCGATCGCCG